>JAFZSD010000076.1 GCA_017619535.1 Oscillospiraceae bacterium
AGACCTCCCTGTTATTGTAGTTGTGTGGTCGGCAAACCACTTCTACTCTAACAGGGAGTTTTTTCCTTGTCCACTTCGCCCCTCGCTGGAAGCTCTCCGAGCCCCCCGGCACAGCCGGGGGTTGCCTTTGATGCAATCAAAGCAGAGCCTCCGGTCCCACTAGTTTTCGGTGGGACCGGAGGCTTTCGTTCTGTTCAGATATGCCGGTCAGTCTTCAGGCCGGATACTTGTCGCGATGTTCTCCAGGAAGTATGCTGCCGTCTCCGCGCGGTCGGCGCCGAGCTCTTCCCCGGTCGCCTGCCGCAGGGCTTCTTCGAACCATTCGCTGAAGCTTGGCAGATCGTCCGAAGGCTCGTCTTCGCTTTCAAAATCTATCCCGCTCCTGAAATCGAAATAGATGAACGTGTCTTCGCCGTCAGCGCCCGGAGCGAAATCGAACGCAAGGCCCAGGCCGGTATCCTCGTTTATATATCCGTTTGTCTTGTTCGAGCCCAGGTCGGAAGCCGGTACGTTCAGGAAGCCGTCCTCAAAGAGAGCGTCGACGTACTGATGAAGGAACGCGTCCGCTTCTTCCTCAGCGGTGAACCGCATGGTGAAGGTGATGGCCGATTCATAATCACGGCCGTACATGACCTTGTTGAACTTTGCGTGGTCTCTGCCCGTGTCGTAGGCCGCAAAGTCCATATCCGGGAACCCGGCGTCCGCGAGGATCTTCTGAGTCTCGGATGCCGTTAGACATTTCTCCGCCTTGAACAGCAGGATGACCGTCCCGCCGTCGTCCTCGAAGTGATATCTGAAAGTTTTGGATCCGTCTTCGGAGCGGTAGCAGTCGATCTCGCCGTCCATATCCCCGTCCGCGTAGACCGGGCTGAAGCCCTGTTCGTCCAGCTCGGAGACGTATCCCGCAAGGTACTCCGTGACCTTATCCTGATCGGCGTACTCTGCGTAAACGTAGAGCACGGTGTCATAGTCGAAGAAATACAGCCAGGCCTCAGTCTCCGCGTCTTTGTGATCCAGCGCCGTGAACCCGGTAAGATCGCCGGACTCCAGAAGCGCGGGGTAGCCGTTTTCAGTCACTACCCCGTTGATCTCGCCGAGTCCTTCGTATTTCGGGAGATCGTAATACTTTTCCGCCGTCATATTCAGGCCGTTGTCGTACTCCAGAGAGATGGAGGAGTAGCAGTTCGTCTCCTCCCTCAGAAGGCCGCGGTAGGATTCCGCGCCGTCTTCCGAGACTTTTTCAAACCCGCTGCGGAGAAGGGCGTCCGCGTAGCTCTCTATATCCGCTTCCGTCGCGTGAGGATCGCGTATATATACCCTGTCGTCGAAAACGAACTGCTCTTCATCTATGCTCAGCGCATAGCTCGCAAACGGGATGAAGGGGACCGCCTGTTCGCCGTATCCCGGCAGGAAGACGGAATTGAAGATGAAGATATCCGAGTCGGTCCATCCCGTGCGGGCCTCCGGGTAAACGGGATCCTTCATCCAGGATTCGGCGCGGGCGTCCGGCTGCGCGCCTCCGAAGGTGACGGTGACGTCTATATCGTCGAAATAGTATCTCGCGACCTCGTCGTCGTCGACTTCCGCCCGGATATGGGCTACCGTCGGGTCTTCGCCGTCCAGGAGCAGATATACCTCGTGCATGTAATTCATGGCGACGTCGCCGTATCCGGCAAAGGACCTCACCTGATTCTGTATGCCGGCGTCGTAGGAGACGAATCTCAGAGGATCCTCGGTGTCGTTGTAGAAGACGTTATAGATATTTCCGTCGGATATCTCCTCCGCCAGCCAGTTGCTCGGCAGTTTCGCGCTGGCCGCGTCGATCGCCTTTCCTTCCGTCAGGAACACGACTTCTTCCATTCCGTCCTTATCGAAGAAGCCCTGGAAGACCTCGTCCTTGACGCTCATGACCGCGAAATCGGTGTAGGCGCTGTCGTCCGCATAGTCGAAGACCACCAGATCCTCGGAATACGCCGTCGTTTTAAGATAGCCGTCGGATTCCATCACGTAGTTGCCGCTGCTGACCTTGTCCAGGAAGTTCTGCATGGCCCTCTCGGACAGCTCCGCCTTCTCCGCCGGGGAAAGCTCCTTATCGGGCTCCTCCGGGGCCGGTTCTTCCTGACTGTCCGGCTGCTGCTCATCCGGGGCCGGGGGCAGGACGTCGCCGCTGCCGCATCCGCCGAGAAGCATTAGAAGCGCCGCCAGCAGCGCCGCGACTATCATAAGCGGTATAACCTTGGACCGTTTTTTCATGATCTCACTCCTGTAATCACCTGTGTCGGTACTTATTGCAATAATAAATATTATTCAACAAAGACTATATACTCCCGTCCGGCCGTTCCTGTCAATGTTTTTGGAGCGTGCTCCGGCGGAAGGGCGCATATACAGAAAAAACCGCCGCGGATGGACAGATCCGCAGCGGCTGTGGAGCGGGCGACGAGGCTCGAACTCGCTACCTCCACCTTGGCAAGGTGGCGCTCTACCAGATGAGCTACGCCCGCATATGCACCGGAATTTTCCGGCGCTTGCTTATTATAGAGCATATCCGAAGGAGATGTCAAGAGAAAAATCCATTTCTTTCACTTCGCCCAGGCGAGGCGCGAAACGGCTTCCGAGAGCTTTTCCGCGAAGTATTCAGCCTCCGCTTCCGTGCTGTACTTCGAGAAGCTCACACGGATCGCTCCGTCTATCACCCGGCCCGGAAGGCCCATGGCGGCCAGCACGTGGCTCCTGGCGCCTTTCTTGCATGCAGAGCCCTTCGACACGAAGACGCCCTCCGCTTCGAGGTAGTTCATCAGCACCTCGCTTTTGCATCCGGGAAGCGAAAGGCTCAGGATGTGGGGCGCGTCGCCCTCGCCTATGAACACGCATTCCGGCAGTTTCTCCTTAAGGAGCTGCACCGTATGTTCACGGACCGCCCGCATGCTCTTTGCCGTTTCCTCCGCCTCGGCCGCTCCGAGACGGGCCGCCTCGCCGAAGGCAGCTATCCCGGGAAGACCCTCGGTCCCGGAACGCATGCCCTTCTCCTGCCCGCCTCCCATCAAAACAGGCTTTATCTTCACGCCGCTCTTTATCCAGAGCGCTCCCGTGCCCTTGGGGCCGTGGATCTTGTGCGAGCTCAGCGAAACGAGGTCCGCACCCAGCGTTTTTACAGAAAACGGCACCTTGCAGAGCGCCTGCACCGCATCGGTGTGCACCAGGGCGCCGCAGCCCGAGCTCTTCACCGCCGAGGCTATTTCCTGAACCGGGTTCACCGCGCCCGTCTCGTTGTTGACGAGCATCACGGAGACCAGCACGGTATCCGGGCGCAGGGCCTCCTTCACGGCCCCGGCCGTTATGCGTCCCGCCCCGTCCGGAGCAACCCGGGTGATCTCCCAGCCCTCCGTCTCAAGTTTTTCCGCGCACTTTGCCACCGCGTCGTGTTCAACTGATGAGATGACTATATGTCTTCCTTTATGGCGCATCGCCTCCGCCCCGCCCCGCAGGGCGAGGTTGTCCGCCTCCGTGCCGCCGGACGTGAAGAATATCTCGTCCGGAGAAGCGCCGACTGCCCGGGCGACGCTGTCTCTCGCCCGGTCCAGTTCCTTTTTCGCTTCCCTGCCCATGGTGTGGGTGGACGAGGGGTTCCCGTATACCTCCGTCATGACCCGGAGGGCCGCCTCGGCCGCCTCGGGACGCACGCGCGTCGTCGCGGCGTTGTCAAAATAGACCGTCATATCCTCAGCCTTCTTGCATTAGTTTTCCGATTGGATTATTATATTTGTTAAACTCTGAAAACACAAGGGGTATCCGGCATGAGATTCAGTATCGAGACTCTCGGCTGCAAAGTGAATCAGTTCGAGACGCAGGCTCTCGAACTTCTTCTCACCTCCCGCGGGCACACGGAATGCGCCCCGGGGGAGGACTGCGACGCGTGCATAATAAACACCTGCGCGGTCACCGCCGAAAGCGGCAGAAAGTCGCGGCAGGCGATCCGCCGCGCCAAGAAAGCAGCACCCTCCGCGGTCATCGCGGTATGCGGCTGCTACAGCCAGATAAGCCCCGAAGAAGTGGAGGAGCTGGGCGTCGACCTCATCTCCGGAAGCGGAGAAAGGGCCGCCTTCGTCACACAGCTTGAGGCGGTATGCGCCGACAGGGCTTTCCGGAAAGATATCGACGACCCGATGAAGCGCCGTGAGTTTGAGTCCCTGCCCACCGGCGGGCTCTCCGGCCGCACCCGGGCCATGCTCAAGATACAGGACGGCTGCTGCAACTTCTGCACTTACTGCGTCATTCCCTACGCCCGGGGGCCGGTACGCTCGCTTCCCCTTGAAGACACCGCCGCCGAGGCCGCCCGTCTCATGGAAGCCGGCTACAGGGAGATAGTCGTGACCGGCATCGAGATATCCTCATACGGCAGGGATCTGGAAAACGTCTCTCTTATCGACGCGGTCCGCGCAGTCTCGAAGGCCGCTCCGGAGTGCCGTATCCGTCTCGGGTCACTTGAGCCGAGAACGGTAACGGATGATTTCGCCGACGCTCTCGTCCCGCTTGAGAATGTGTGCCGCCATTTCCATCTCTCGCTCCAGAGCGGCTGCGACGCCACCCTCCGCCGCATGGGCCGGAGATACGATACGGCGCGTTTTATGCAGTCCGTATCTGTCCTGCGGGACCGCTTCCCCGGCTGCGGGCTGACCACCGACCTCATCGTAGGCTTCCCCGGCGAAACGGAGGAAGAGTTCGGAGAGACCATGGATTTCATACGCGGCTGCGCCTTCTCCGCCATGCATGTGTTCCCCTACTCGCCCCGTCCGGGGACCCCTGCCGCCGACATGCCGGGCCAGATCAGCCGGCAGACTAAACATGAGCGGGCGCGCATCGCGGGCGCGGCTGCGCATGAAATGAAGCGCGCTTTTCTGGAGAGCTGCATAGGTTCCGTCCAGAACGTTCTTTTCGAGACGGAATCCGGAGGTTGGAGCCGCGGGCATGCGGGAAACTACGCCGAAGTCTCCGTTAACACCTCCGGCTTGCATAACAGGGTGCTCCCGGTGCTGATAACAGGTGTTAATGGCGATATACTTTTGGGTAAACTTGCGTAAGTTAAAAATTGACATTTTTGGAATAATGGATGTATAATTATTTATTCACATTTTTTGAAACTATCGAATAGAGGTGCTTCGCTATGTCAAACGATCGTGTCTACAACTTCTCCGCCGGCCCTTCGATGCTCCCGCTCTCCGTCCTGGAGAAGGCCGCGTCCGAGCTGACCAACTACCGCGGCAGCGGCCAGTCAGTTATGGAGATGAGTCACCGAAGTAAGCTCTACCTGTCTATATTCGAGGAGATCAAGTCTGATTTCAAACGGATCTTCAAAGTCCCCGACACGCATGAGATCCTCTTCATGCAGGGCGGCGCCACCTTCCAGTTCGGCGCGGTCCCGCTGAACCTCATCGGCAAGACCGGCAAGGCGGACTACGCCATCACCGGCAACTTCTCCAAGATCGCCTGCAAGGAAGCGACCAAGTACGGCGAGATAAACGTCGCGGCCGACTCCGGCGACAGGAACCACACCTATATCCCGTCGCAGTCCGAACTCAAGCTCTCGCCCGACGCATCCTATTTCCACTACTGCGCCAACAACACCATCTACGGCACCGAGTGGAAGTACGTGCCCGAGACGAACGGCGTACCCATAGTCTGCGACATGTCCTCCAACATCATGTCCAAGCCCGTAGACGTGTCCAAGTACGGCATCATCTACGCCGGCGTCCAGAAGAACATGGCCCCTGCGGGCATGGCGGTCGTCGTCATAGACAAGTCCCTCGCCGGAAACGAACTGCCCATCACCCCGAAGATAATGAGCTATAAGATCGCCATCGACAAGGACTCCATGGACAACACTCCCCCCTGCTATACGATCTACATGCTGGGTCTCGTGCTCAAGTGGCTCGACGAGCAGGGCGGCACCGAGGGAATGGCGAAGATCAAGACGAAGAAAGCCGGCATCCTTTACGACGTGCTCGACAGCAGCAGACTGTTCATCCCGATTGCCGACAAGGAAGCCCGTTCCGATATGAACGTGACCTTCCGCACCGGCAGCGACGAGCTGGACGCCAAGTTCGTCAAGGAGGCCACCGAGGCCGGATTCGTGAACATCAAGGGCCACCGTCTCGCCGGCGGCATGCGCGCCTCCATCTACAACGCGATGCCCATGGAGGGCGTAGAAAAGCTCGCCGACTTCATGCGTGCTTTCGAAAAGAACAACTAAAGGAGCTGTCCTTCAATGTATAAGATCAAAACACTCAACAATATAGCCCGTATCGGGCTCGACAACTTCGACGATTCGAAGTACGTCGTCGGCGATTTCGACGACGCCGACGCCATCCTCGTCCGTTCGGCGAAGATGCACGACTACAAGTTCAACCCGGAGCTCCTCTGCATCGCCAGAGCCGGTTCCGGCACGAACAACATCCCCTGCGACGACTGCGCCGAAAAGGGCATAGTGGTCTTCAACTCCCCCGGCGCCAACGCCGGCGGCGTTAAAGAGCTCGTTCTCTGCGCCCTGCTCCTCGCCTCCCGCGACGTCATCGGCGGCATCGAGTGGGTCAAGAGCATAGCGGACAAGGGCGACGAGGTCGCCGCTCTCGTCGAGAAGGGCAAGAGCGCGTTCGTAGGACCCGAGATCAGAAAGAAGAGCCTCGGCGTCATCGGTCTCGGCGCTGTCGGCGCCAAGATCGCCAACGACGCCACGGCCCTCGGCATGACGGTATACGGATACGATCCGTACCTCTCCGTAGACGCCGCGTGGCACCTCTCCGCCGGCGTCATCCACGCGAAGGATCTGGACACTCTGTACCAGAAGTGCGACTACATAACGATCCACGTCCCGTACATGACCTCCACCCATCACACGATAAACGCCGAGGCGCTCGCCAAGATGAAGGACGGCGTCCGCATCATAAACCTCGCCCGCGCCGAGCTCGTGGACGACGACGCCATGCTGGAAGCCATCAAGTCCGGCAAGGTCGCCCGCTACGTCACCGACTTCCCGAACGCGAAGACAGCTGGCGCGGAAGGCATAATAGCCATCCCCCATCTCGGAGCCTCCACCCCCGAGAGCGAAGACAACTGCGCCATTATGGCCGTCAAGGAAGTCGTGGATTACATCGAGCGCGGCAACATCTCGAATTCCGTCAACATGCCCGCGGCCACGATGCCCTACAACGGGGACTGCCGCATCTGCATCATCCACAAGAACATCCCGGAGATGATATCCCGCATCACCTCCGCCGTCTCCTCATACGGGCTCAATATCGAGAACATGGTGAACGCCGGCAAGAAAAACTTTGCAAACGCGTACACCATGATCGACGTGCCGAACATCGCCGACGGCCTCGAAGACGCCCTGAAGGCTATCGACGGCGTCGTCCGCGTGCGTATCATAAAGTAAATCAGTACCGAAAGAGGACACTTTCCAGTTTTCTGCAAAGTGTCCTTTTTTTGCATCTATCCATGCGGCTTTGCCGCGCTAGGAGGCAGAAATGACAGCTAATATCCTCGCCGTCGGCGATATCGTCGGCGCTTCCGGACTGGGATTTCTCACGAAGAAGCTCAGAGCCGTCAAAAATCTGTACGGCGTCTCATTCACCGTAGTGAACGGCGAGAACGCGGCGATGATCGGCATCACTCCGAAACAGGCCGGCGAGATACTGGACGCCGGCGCGGACGTAGTGACCCTCGGCAACCATACATGGGGCCGCCGGGAGATCGCGGACTATCTGGACGACTGCCGGTACATCCTGCGCCCCGCGAATTACGCCCCTCAGGTGCCCGGCCGCGGATACGGGGTTTTCGACGCCCCTTTCGGCCCGGTCTGCGTGATGAACCTCATAGGCCGCTGCGGCATGGGTTTCGGCGCGGAGAATCCGTTCCTCGCCGCCGACAGGATCGTCTCCGAAGCCGGCGTCAAAGTGATCCTCGTGGATTTTCACGCCGAGGCCACCAGCGAAAAGCTCGCCATGGCGAACTACCTTGACGGGCGCGTCTCCGCCGTCTGGGGCACGCACACCCACGTCCAGACCTCCGACGCGTCCGTGTTCCCTAAGGGCACCGGTTATATAACCGACATCGGCATGACCGGGCCCGTGCACTCCGTCATCGGCGTAAAGCCGGAGCAGTCGGTATCCATGTTCCTGGGCAATCCGCCCCAGAGATTCGAGTGCGCTCCGGGACCCTCCAAGTTGGAGTGCGCTGTCTTCGAGATCGACACGTCCACAGGCCTTTGCGTGAGCGCCGAAGCGTTCCGCATCACTGAATAGGAGGCAGCATCATGGAAATGGATATGGGGATGGGGCGAGTAAGGACCGCTCTCATTACCGGCGGTTCTCGCGGAATAGGCGCCGCCTGCGCGCGGTCGCTCACAAAGGCGGGCTACCGGATCATCATCAATTACGACAGGTCGGATGACGCGGCTGAAAAGCTGGCGTCGGAGCTGGGCTGCTCCACGGTACGCGCCGACGTATCCGACCCGGACCAGGTCGGGCGCATGTTCGGCGAGATCGGGAACGTGGATATCCTGGTATGCTGCGCCGGCGTCGCGCTGTCCAAGCTGTTCACGGACACCTCCCACGAGGAGTGGCGGAGGGTCCTGGCAGTCAACCTGGACGGCACCGCCTACTGCTGCCAGGCGGCGATCCCTCACATGGTCCATGAAAAAGACGGCAGGATAATAACCGTATCCTCCATCTGGGGAGTGACCGGCGCCTCCTGCGAGACCGCCTACTCCGCGTCGAAGGCCGGAGTCATCGGGCTTACGAAAGCCCTCGCCAAGGAACTGGGGCCCTCGGGCATCACGGTGAACTGCATCGCTCCCGGCGTCATCGACACCGACATGAACGCCTCCCTGCCGCCGGAGACCCTTAAAGAGCTGGCGAACGAGACTCCCCTCTGCCGCATCGGCACCCCGGAGGAGGTCGCGGCTGCGGTCAGATTCCTGGCCTCCGAAGAAGCGGCTTTCATCACGGGACAGGTCCTGGGCGTGACCGGCGGTTTCGTCATCTGATCTCTCCCGATAACAGTTGATCCCCGCTGCGGCGTCAGTCCGCAGCGGGGATCGTTTCATGTTATGTCAGATAACGCGCCGTGACGGCGTTGCCGTTCATTCGTCGAACAGAGGCGTACTGAAGTAACGCTCCGCCGTGTCGGGCAGCACGGTCACGACCGTTTTGCCCGGGCCGAGCTTTTTCGCCAGCTGCAGGGCCGCGGCCACGTTGGTGCCGCTGGATATACCGCACATGAGCCCCTCGTTCCTGGCCAGCGCGCGGGCCGTTGACAGAGCCTCTTCATCTGTAACTATGTATACGTAATCATAAATCTCCGTGTTGAGGTTGTCCGGGATGAGTCCGTCGCCTATGCCCATCTGGAGATGGGTGCCAATGGTCCCTCCCGCGAGTATCGCCGCGTTCTCCGGTTCGACGGCCCATATCTCAAGCTGGGGATTCAGGACTTTCAGGACCTCTCCTATACCGGAGAGCGTGCCTCCCGTTCCTACGCCGGAACAGAACCCGTCTATGGGTCCCGCCACCTGCTCCAGTATCTCGAGCGCCGTGTGGTACTTGTGCACCTCCGGGTTTGCCTTGTTGGAGAACTGCTGCGGCACGAACACCTTAGGATCTGCCGCCGCCATCTCGTCCGCCCTTCGCATGCATTCTTCGATGCAGTCGCCTATGTTCCCGTCGTCGTGGATAAGGATGACCTCCGCTCCGTAATGGCGGACCAGTTTCCTGCGCTCCTCGCTGACGGAGTCAGGCATGATTATTATCGTCCTGTATCCGCGCACTGCGCCAACCAGTGCAAGGCCGATGCCCTGGTTGCCGCTCGTCGGCTCGACTATGATGCTGTCACGGTCTATCTTGCCCTCGCGCTCTGCGGTTATTATCATGTTGTAGGCCGTTCTCGTCTTGATCGAACCGCCCACGTTGAGTCCCTCGTACTTGACCAGTACCTGGGCGCTGCCGGGTCCGACGGTCCTTCCGGACAGTCTTACCATGGGAGTGCCGCCTATCGCGTCGAGTATATTGTCGTATATCATCGTTTCCGTTTCCCCTTGCATATTTCCTGCATGAGCATACTTCGGTATTTTAGCATACCGTGTTTTTATTTGCAAACACATTGTGACGAAAGGCCCGGGGGCGTGCCCCGGGCCTTTTTCGCGTCTGTGTCTACCGGAAGAGCCCGCCCCTGCGGAGAGTATCCATCTGCGTGCGGACTGCGTTCTCGTGGGCCGCCCTCCCGAATCCGGCGAGCTCGTGGTTCACCCACTCCGGCGCTATGCGCGCGACAGTTTCGGCTACGGAGGGCTCCGTCCAGGGCTCGTGCCGGTCTATCTTCAGGATATGGGGGTAGCTGTATATGAAACGCGCCTCATAATCTTCAGGCATGTCCCCGGGCAGGCTGCCGGTGTGCTTTCTCACGTATTCTCCGGACAGCGACTTGTGCAGATGGAGCCCGCGCACACATTTCGAAAGCTCTCCGTGCAGGTCCAGCATCTCATTGATGTACAGAACCGCCTGCTTTTCGTCCTCCAGAGAGGGATCCGTGCTGAGAAGGTGTCCCGTATCCAGCATTATGCCCTTGTTGTCTGTCTTTATACCGTTGAGGAGGCGCTCCGTCAGATTAGGATCCGTGAACCTGAAGCCCGGCCACCACTGGTTCTCGACCAGCACCGCCGGCGTTCTCTCCATGCCTTCCGTCAGGGCGTTTATGAGCTCGCAGGAGGCGTCGATCACCGCTTCGTCGGAATGCAGCCACCTGTATGTGAACCCCTCCTCGATCGATACGTCGGAGACGTGGAACACGAGGTATTCGGCGCCCAGATCCAGCGCCCGGGCCATGTCCTGCCGGTACGCTTCGATCATGTCCTCCCTTGTCTCGCCCCGATAGAGCTTTTTCCAGGAATCCGCGCTGCCGAACTTGCGGAGCAGCGCATCCCTGTCCCCGTTCCAGAAATCCAGCCAGTCAGGCCAGAACGTCATATGGTATCCGACCGTCACGTCTCTGAGCGACGGTCCGGTATAATCGGTATCGCCCCATATCGCCTCGACGCCGTCGCAGCCGATCTCCGCACATGCCTGCGAGAGCCCCTCCGGGGTGCCGTAATCGTCGAGACATGTATCATATAAGGGGAAGTTCATGAGCATCTTCATAACGGGTTCCTCACAAAACGGTATATATCGGCGGTGCGGAGAACGTCTCTCCGCCGGGATCTCCTGAATACAAAAAGGCCCGGCCGTTCACTCTGCCGCCGATGAGCAGGCGGCGGCAGAGGATCATGCCGGAAGTCAGAGAAAAGCACACTTTTGGTAAAAGCGAATCTATTTCGGCGTCCGGCTGAGCGGACCGGACGTGGAAATCAAAAACAAAAAGCGCCGGCTTCCATACAGAAGCCGGCACGTCCGGTATTCACGTGCGCAGCACATTACACGGGATTCCTTTCCCATGCTGATCTGGGATAATGTAAGTCTCCTGACTTGCGTTATGGAGGTTTAAGCCTCCTGCGTCCGTATCCCACCTTCTCCGGAGCAACGCTCCGAATGGCTGACTTTCGTCCACACGCGGTATCCCGCGCTTAGGTACGTCCTCACGCTTACAGTGCCGGTTGCATTGGGAATCTCACCCTGTTCCATCTACACCCCGGCCGGCCCCTAAAGCCTGCGGCCGGAATGACAGTATCCCTTCAGTTTTCTTGTACGGATGACGGTCCATCCGGAAAGTGCCTCAGCGTATCCGCTGTTTTTCTTTATTATACAGCCGTATCGGAAAATGTCAAGCGCCGGGCTGTCTCTTTTTCCTCTCCGGGTATTGCTATTCTGCTTATAAAAGCGTAAGATATACGCATAAGAGATATCACTGGTTGACCTTTTGAGAGGAGGCCGTTTCATGAAAAACAAGAAAACATGCATTTTCGCCGTGATCGCAGCTCTTCTGGCCGTTGCCGCGGTAGTCTATCTCGTCCTCACATACCGCGACGAGATCTCTGATTTCTGCTCGGCCGCCAAAGAGAAATGCCTCGAAAAGAAGAACAGACTCTTCAGCTGCTCTTCCTGCTGCGACGATTACGACGAGTGATCAGGTTTCCCGGACCATACTCTTTAAAAGGCGGCGCGGACCTTAAGTCTGCGCCGCCTTTTTCCATGCCTAGACCGTTTTCCCGGGCTGCCGGGCCGCGGTCATCTTCTCAGATACCCGGACGATACCGGAAACTCGAAATACGTATCGGGATATGGCTCGTCTTCAAGCGTGAAGTGCCACCACTCGCAGTCTATCGGCCGGAATCCGCCGCGTATCATGGCTCTCCGGAGAAGCATGCGGTTCTCATACTGCTCGTCGGTGATGCCCCTGTAATCCGGATGGGAGATCTCGCTGAACAGGTCGAAGGGGCTTCCCATGTCCAGCTCCTTTCCGGTCGACATGTCCAGCAGCGTCAGATCCACTGTGCTTCCTCTGCTGTGTCCGGACATCTTAGCGATATATCCCTTGGCAAAAAGCTCCTGCTTCTGCAGATCCGGATAGAAATAGGGCTTCATGCGGATATCCTGATCCTCTATGCCCCACAGCACGAAATGCCTGACCGCGCACGCCGGCCGGTAGGCGTCGAACACCTTGAGGCGGTACCCCTGCACGATCATCTCGCCGCTCACG
>JAFZSD010000077.1 GCA_017619535.1 Oscillospiraceae bacterium
CTGCCCGGCTCATCCTCACCATCCAGACCAGCAGTTCCAGCTGCCGCTGGGGCGACAGCGCCGCCTCCGGCTCGTCCATCAGGTACAGGCCGGTCCCCCGGGTGTCCGTGATGAAATCCAGGAAGCTCTCCCCGTGGGACCTGGCGTGGTAGTCCGGCATCCTCCCGTCGCCGTTGTATTCCTTCACCGCCGCCGTCGCCACGTTGAAGAAGCTCTCCGCGCGCAGGAACCAGCTCCACTCCGGGCGCAGCGGCCCGCGGGTGACGCGCAGGGCGTCCGCCAGGTCCGAACAGTCGTCGTACGTGCTGAAGCCGTAGTTCCGGGTCCCGCCTTCCGGGTTCAGCCCGGACGAGACGGCCAGCGCCTCCAGCAGCGTGGACTTCCCGCTGCCGTTCTCCCCGCAGAAGAACGTGAGGTTCTTCCGGAACGTGAGCGTTCCCGCCGGGCGCAGCGCGGGGATCTCCAGGACGTAGGAGCCGCGCCGTTCCAGCGCTTCCCGGTCGATCGAAACGCTCCTTATATACAGATCATTCACCTGTCTTCCCCTCCCCGTTCTTTCCCTGTGCCTCTGACGGAATCTGTCCCGATCCTCCAGGATGATCAGGAGCTCGTCCGCGACCTCCTCCCGTGTCACGGACAGCGAGCTGTTCAGATACGACAGCATCCTCCGGGAGGTGTATTCCGTATCCGTGAACGACGCGATGCTCTCCGAAAACTCCCGGCCGAATCCCATGTCCGCCAGTTTCGCCGCGACCGGTCCGGAATACCGTTCCTTTCTCCCCACGCCGTCCGCCTCCTCTCCGCGGGTCAACCTCGTTGAATGAAAAAGAGAAGGGAATATAAATATACCAACTGATCTCATTCAACGATTTACAGCGCGTTTTGGAGGCTCTCTGAGAAAGAAAACCCAGTCAAAGGCGCTGGTTATGTACAATAATAAGCATAAATAAGCATAGCAAAGCAGACGGGATGAACAGCGTTTTTGAAAAAGTGAACGACACCCCGCCAGCGTTAATATGGACGGTCACGTTCCGCTTTCTATGATGAATATGTCTTGCTGGGCCGACAGAGATCAGCAAACCCAGCAAAGAAAACCTATGCTTCCCGACTTCTTCGTATCAGAAGCCTGGGTGTGAGATTGATCTCATCCGCCGGAATCTCACGCAACCCCAGCACAGAAATGAGCTTTTGCTGCTCCGGACGCGTAAACAGAGCCAGAGGAGACTTCCCCCCCAATTTGTCTCGTTTAGTGCTGTTGATGTGGCTCATCAGCAGCGTCATGTCATCCTGATCATAAGGACTGAAAGACTTCCCCCTGGGCAGCACATAACGAATATACTCATGGTTCTTTTCAATGTGCGCTTTCTGCCAGGACGCTTGGGGATCACAGTAAAATACCTTTGTCCGCTGTTCACCCTCTTCCGTGGTCTCCATCGCTCTGGTATGCATGAACTCGCTGCCATTATCTGTGAGAATGACCGGAAACAGCTTTCGGAACGTCTCTATTCCAAGAGCTGCTGTCAACCAGTCCAGTTGCTCCACCACTGTGTCGGCCCTGCCATCTCGCATTAGGAAAATCAGCATCAGATTCTGTTCCACAAACAGCATTGTCAGCATCCTTTTCCCTTGCTCCCGGCAGCCTTTTACCGTGTCCATTTCTACATAGTTCGCCTCTGGATGCTGCGCCATGTAGGTGAAAAAGTCCCCGTAAGTCCTGTCTTTTCTGTACTCTTGGTTCAAAAACGCCTCGGTGGGCTCCTTCTTTTTTCGCCTTGGTCGGTATCCAACCTTCCGGCGAAGATCCAGGTTTCCAATGCTAAGCCTTCTGTTTTCAATGTAGTTGTACAAAGTCCTCTGCGAAACCGGGATTTCGTCTTTATGCGTCAGACAGATATGGGTTAGAGGCTGGCCTTTCTTGATCAGTGGAGACACCAGCGCGTCCAGCGCCTTCATCTCTTCTCCCTGTAAATGCGGCTTGCTTCGTGCTTCTGAATAGCGTCTTCTTGCCTTTGCGTCTGCCTGCTGCGCGATGTAGTAGGCCCGATCCTTCTTGCACTTCCTTCGGTCTTTACAAGTATTGCAGACATACGGCGGACGCTGCAGTTGCATGCATGGTGAGTTGTTATACATACGGCAGACGGCCCGGCAATCCACCGTCTGGCAGTTGACGCATTTCTTTTGACAAAAAGTGTCGCCGCACAATCTCATTCTCTTGCATTCTGTGGCGTACCAACAATCATTCCCGTGAGGGTGGATTCCCTTTATCTCTGTGCTGTTTCGTTTCAATTCTGCCGACACACACCGAGGACTTTTATGGATCTTCTTCGCAATCTCCTGCAGGCTCTGCCTCCCATACACGCCCGCCTCGATTGCTACTCTTTCGGATAAGGAGATTCGACTCATTTTTGACCTGCTTTCCGCAGAACATGACCGAATCTATTGTATACCACGCTTATTGCAGAAGTGAACTGCACTTCCAATCTCTATTTTTTCCGTTAAAATGTATCTTCACTTTTGCAATCTAGTCGCGGGTCAACCTGAGGATACCGGGAAAGCCGTCCGAAACAGCGGACAGTTTCCCCGGATTCCTCCTCGATAATGAAAATCCTCTGCGGAAACGGGGTCCGGAGCTTTCGTCTCCGGACCCCGTCCTTTCGTTATTATGCGTCCGCCGTCATGCGCGGTAGGCAAGGACCGCCGCATAATAGGCGTACAGGGCGGACACGCCGTCCTTCGCCGCTTTGCCTGCGGTGCCGCTGTTCAGCATGGACCGCGTGTACGACAGCGCCGACACTTTTACCGTGAACGCGCCGCCGGCGTTCCCCGTGATCGTGATCATGTCGCCGAGCTGATGAGCGGAGATACCCGGGATCCTCACCAGATACCGGCCGTCGTTCTGCTTTACCGCCTCGTACGTCTTTCCGCCGAACTCCGCCGACGCCGTCAGCGTGACGCCGCTCTTCGCCGTCAGGAACACGTCCACCGTCGTCTCCGAGTCGAGATGCAGCTTGTAGCTTGCCTTCGTCACGCCGGAGCCGTCCAGCGTCTTGACGAACGCCTTGTCCTCCACTGCGGCCAGGATGGCGGCATAATCGTAGGGATCGGTATAACGGAGCTTCATCTCCGCGTACTTGTCTCCGACCGTCCAGCCGTTGACCTCCGCGAGGAAGATCTGCTCGTAGTGGCCGTAGTCCGCGATGGCGTGGATCAGCGCGATCGTCTTTTCGCTGAAATCTCCCGCGTGTTCATCGAAGAACTCGATGTACTGCGCGACGGAGTACTCCTTGACGGCTGTCTTCCCGTCCCCGTAATGGAACGTCGCCGTGATCGTATCCGCCATCTGGATCGAATTGACGTAGCAGGTGAAGCCGTACCGCGTGCCGTCGGAGTTCGTGTCGTCCGGATCGAACGCGTCCCGGTACACCGCGGGATCCTTCCCGACGGTGAATTCCATATAGCTTTCGCCGTAGTCCACGCCCTCGAGCTCCGGCAGTTCGAGGAAGAAGTTCAGGCCGATCTGCCCGGACAGCACCAGCGACTGGGATCTGAACTCCGGCTTAACGTACTTGTCCGTGACCGTCGTGCGGCTGAGCTCCGCCCCGCATCTTGCGCAGTATACCACTTCGTCGTGGCACCCGTCCGCCTCTTCCGTGGCGGGAACGGCGTTCTCCGTCACGGGGTCGCCCGGTTCGTGTCCGAGCGCCGGGATGTTGGCCTCCGTCTTCGTCTGGCCGGCGAATGCCTTGTTCGTGAAGGCGGCCGTCCAGGTCGTCTCGCCGGGTTCCGTGCACGTGGGCTCCTTCGTGACCTCGGAGGAGGTCTTCACGGTCTCCTTCTCCTCGTGGGAGGCGTCGTGGGCGCAGACGCGCTTCGCCGTGGCCGTACCGTTGTCCGCAGACCACTCGTAGGTCGGAGCGTTCCACTCATGGCCCGTCGCCTGGACCGTCTTCGTCTCCCTCTTCAGTTCCTTGCCGCAGACCGTGCAGTACGTGACCTCGTCGTAGCTTCCGTCGGC
>JAFZSD010000009.1 GCA_017619535.1 Oscillospiraceae bacterium
AATCCGCAGAACGTAGTAGCCGCCACCATGGAAGGTCTCAAGTCTCTCCGTGACAAAGAGCAGGTCGCGAAGGTTCGCGGCAAGTCTGCAGACGAGATAGTTTGACGGGAGGGCTGACAGATGGCAAATCTTAGAATCAAGCTCGTTAAGAGCCTCAACGGAAGACTGGATAAGCACATCGCCACGGCTCATTCTCTCGGTCTCAAGAAGATCGGCAGCGAGACGGTCCAGCCTGACAACCCCCAGACCAGAGGCAAGATCGCACAGATCAGCTATCTTATCTCTGTAACTGAAGAGTAAGGAGGAGCCGAAGAATGAATTTGAACGATCTTTACCCTGCTGAGGGCTCCACGCATGTTGCAAAGCGTAAAGGCAGAGGCCACGGCACCGGCAACGGCAAGACCGCCGGCCGCGGCCACAAGGGACAGAAGGCCAGATCCGGCGGCGGCGTCAGGGTCGGCTTCGAAGGCGGACAGATGCCTCTCGCCCGCCGTATCCCGAAGAGAGGCTTCCACAACATTTTCGCAAAGCCGCTTGAGGCAGTGAACGTTTCCGCTCTCGACAAGTTCGAGGACGGTGCGGAAGTCGGCGCAGAAGATCTCATCGCCGCCGGCGTCATCTCCAAGTGCGAATACGGCGTCAAGATACTCGGCGCCGGTAACATCACCAAGAAACTGACTGTGAAGGCTAACGCCTTCTCCGAGTCGGCCAAAGCAAAGATCGAGGCGGCCGGTGGAAAGGCCGAGGTGGTATAAGGTGTTTCGTACTATACGCAATGCATGGAAGGTAGAGGAGATCAAGAGAAAGATACTCTTCACTCTCTTTATCATCCTCCTCTATCGTATAGGAAACGCTGTGCCAGTGCCGTATGTTAATACGACCCTTCTCGGCGAGTACTTCAGCACCCTTCAGAACACGGTACTCGGACTTTACAACGTAATGTCCGGCAGCGCGTTCTCCCACGCGACGATCTTCGCACTCTCCATACAGCCGTACATCAACGCCTCCATCATCATCCAGCTCCTCACGATAGCCATCCCGGCTCTCGAGAGACTGGCGAAGGAAGGCGGCGAGGAAGGCAAGGAGAAGATCAACAAGATCACCCGCTATTCCACGGTAGTGATCGCCCTCATACAGGGATTCGGTTACTATGTGCTCATCAAGAACAACGGCCTTCTCATGAGCGACGGCACCGGCATCTGGCCCGCGATAGTCATTATCGCGACCTTTACGGCCGGCTCCGCTCTCCTCATGTGGCTCGGCGAGCAGATCACCGAGTTCGGCATCGGCAACGGTATCTCCATAATCCTTTTCGTCAGCATCGTGTCGAGATTCCCGAACGCACTTGCCGGCATGGTCTCCAAGACCATAGCGACTCCGTCCAACTGGTGGGTCTATGCACTCATGCTCCTCGGATCTCTGATACTGATCGTCCTGATCGTCATAGTGACGAATGCCGAGAGACGCATACCCGTCCAGTATTCAAAGCGCGTCGTGGGCAGAAAGATGTACGGCGGCCAGTCGACCCACCTTCCCATGAAGGTGAACATGTCCGGCGTTCTCCCGATCATCTTCGCTCAGTCCATCGCGGCCATCCCGGCTACCATCGCGGCCTTCGTTCCGAAGTGGCAGAACGGCTGGTTCATCAAGTTCTTTGATACGAACGGGATCCCCTATATGGTCCTCTACTTCATACTCATCATCTTCTTCAGCTACTTCTACTCCACGATCCAGTTCAACCCGATCGAGGTCGCGAACAACCTGAGGAAGAACGGCGGCTTCATCCCCGGCTTCCGCGCCGGCAAGCCGACGTCTGAGTTCATACAGAAGGTGCTCACCAAGATAACGCTCTTCGGCGCTATCTATCTGGCGATCATCGCGATCGTGCCGCTCATCATCAGCTATTGCTCCGATACGGCGGCAAACTCCGGCATCTCGCTCGGCGGTACCTCGATAATCATCGTTGTCGGCGTTGCCCTCGAGACTGTAAAGGCGCTCGAAGCCCAGCTTCTCATGCGTCATTACAAGGGATTCCTTGAGTAAGGAGGAAAGTGCAAATGAAGCTGATCCTTCTGGGCGCCCCCGGCGCCGGAAAAGGCACACAGGCCGAATTCATCAGCAAGAAGCTCTCGATCCCTACCATCTCTACCGGTAATATCCTGCGGGCTGCCGTGAAAAACGGCACGCCCGTGGGCCTCAAGGCAAAGGAGTTCATGGATGCCGGCGCTCTGGTCCCCGACGAGGTCATCATCGGCATCATGAAAGAACGCCTTGCCGAGCCCGACTGTGCGGAAGGCTATATCCTCGACGGAATGCCGAGGACTCTCGCCCAGGCTGAGGCTCTCGAGAAGGAAGGCATCGATATCGACGTCGCGCTGTCGATCGAGATAAGCGACGAGGAGATCGAAGAGCGCATGACCGGCAGGCGCGCCTGCACGGCCTGCGGAGCGACATACCACATAAAGAATGCTCCTCCGAAGAAGGAGGGCATATGCGACAACTGCGGTGAGAAACTCAGCATCCGCAAGGATGACCAGCCCAAGACGGTCAAAAACCGCCTTGCCGTATATCACCGCGAGACCGAGCCGCTCAAGGGCTTCTATGAAGCCAGGGGCAAGCTCAAGACGGTCGACAATCAGCCCACCATTGAGCTGACGACCGCTGCCATCTTTAAAACTCTGGGGATCTGAAATGATCAAGATCAAATCAGCCCGAGAGATTTCCCTGATGCGTCAGGCGGGAAAAATTACCGCGGCAGCCCGTGCCTTGGCAGGGGATATGGTGACCGCCGGCGTGACAACCCGGGAAATAGATAAAGCAGTCCGAGATTACATCGTCTCCCAGGGTGCCGTTCCCACGTTTCTTGGTTACAACGGTTATCCGGCGAGCGTATGCATCTCAGTGAACGACGAGCTCATCCACGGCATACCCGGCAAGCGGGAGCTGAAGGAAGGAGACGTCGTGAGCATCGATGTAGGCGCGACAAAGGACGGTTATGTCGGAGACTGCGCCGCGACCTTTATCGTCGGCGACGGCGACGAGGAAGCGAAAAGACTCATTGCCGTGACCCGGCAGAGCTTCTTTGAAGGCATCAAGTATGCCAGGGAAGGCTACCGGATCTCGGACATCTCCCACGCGATACAGGAGTACGTCGAATCTAACGGCTTCTCAGTCGTACGGGAGTATGTCGGTCACGGCGTAGGTGCCAAGATGCACGAAGATCCTGAGGTGCCGAACTACGGCAAGCCGGGACACGGACCCCGCCTCATGCGGGGGATGACGATCGCAGTCGAGCCCATGGTAAATATGGGCGGCGCGGCGGTACGGGTCCTGGACGACGATTGGACCGTGGTGACGGCGGACGGTTCGCTGGCAGCGCATTATGAGAACACGATACTCATAACGGCGGGCGAACCCGAGATACTGACCGTATCCGAGGTGATCTGAATGGAGCTCCGGATATCAGACATCGTCGAGTCACTTAACGGACGGGACGCGGGCATGCACTTTTTTGTGATAAGGACAGAAGAGGGATTTGCCTGGCTCGCGGACGGAAAGCGGCGGCGGCTGGAGAAACCGAAACTTAAGAAGATCAAACACCTCAGACTGGTCGCCAGAAATGACGGCCGGACGGCGGAAAAACTCAGGAGCGGTGAAAAAGTGACAAACAGTGAGATCAGACGCGCTCTCGCGGCTCACGCCGCGGAGCAGACCGGAGAAGAGGAGGTATGCTGAATTGGCAAAAGACGACATGATAGAGCTTGAAGGTGTAGTTGTCGAATCGCTGCCCAACACGATGTTCCAGGTGGATATCGGAGGCGGACACACAATTCTGGCACATATCTCCGGAAAGCTCCGGATGAACTTTATACGCATCCTGCCGGGTGACAAGGTCACCGTTCAGATGTCACCGTACGATCTGACGAGGGGCAGGATCACGTGGCGCAGTAAATAAACAGGAGGTTTCGACATGAAGGTAAGACCGTCCGTGAAGCCCATGTGCGAGAAGTGCAAGGTCATCAAGCGCAAGGGCAAGGTAATGGTTATCTGCGAGAACCCCAAGCACAAGCAGCGTCAGGGCTGAGCAGATACGATTCGTTAACTGAAACGAAAGGAATGATCGATAAGTATGGCACGAATTTCCGGCGTTGACCTGCCAAAGGACAAGAGGATAGAGATCGGCCTGACCTACGTTTACGGCATAGGCAGAACGAGCGCGAAGAAGATCCTCGAGGAAACCGGCATCAATCCCGATACCAGAGTCAAGGATCTCACCGAGGCGGAGGAAGCCGCACTTCGTGAGTGCATTGACAAGAACTTTGTCGTCGAGGGCGACCTCAGACGTACTGTGGCCCTGGATATCAAGCGCCTCACCGAGATAGGCAGCTATCGCGGCACGCGCCACAGAAGGGGACTCCCCGTCCGCGGCCAGAGAAGCAAGACGAACGCGCGCACCCGCAAGGGCCCGAAGCGCACGATCGCCAATAAGAAGAAGTAAGGGAGGGATATGTAATGGCAGCACCTAAGGGCAAGAAGGTCAGAACCAGACGCCGCGAGAGAAAGACCATCGAAAAGGGCGCAGTGCATATCCGCTCGTCCTTCAACAACACCATGGTCACCATCACCGACGTGAACGGCAACGCCATTTCCTGGGCGTCCTCCGGCGGCATGGGCTTCCGTGGAAGCAGAAAGTCGACTCCGTTCGCCGCACAGACCGCGGCGGAGACAGCAGCGAAAGCTGCCATGGAGCACGGCCTGAAGACCGTTGAGGTCTTCGTAAAGGGCCCCGGCTCCGGTCGTGAGGCGGCTATCCGCGCGCTGCAGTCCGCAGGACTCGAAGTCACCATGATCAAAGACGTGACTCCGATCCCGCACAACGGCTGCCGCCCGCCCAAGCGCCGCAGAGTTTAAGGAGGTAGACAGACTATGGCAAGATATACTGACGCAGTGTGCCGTCTTTGCCGCAGGGAGAATCAGAAGCTCTTCCTCAAAGGCGACAGATGCTATACCGACAAGTGCGCTCTCGAGCGCAGAGCATACCCTCCCGGACAGCATGGTCAGGGCAGACGCAAGGCCTCCGAGTACGGAAGCCAGCTTCGTGAAAAGCAGAAGGCCAAGAGGTACTACGGCGTTCTTGAGAGCCAGTTCAGAAGCTATTTTGAAATGGCCAGCAAGCGCAAGGGCAAGACCGGTGAGAACCTGCTTGCCATCCTCGAGACCAGACTGGACAACACGGTCTACAGACTCGGCTTCGCCATGAGCCGCGCAGAGGCCAGGCAGCTCGTTCTGCACGGACATTTCCGCGTTGACGGCAAGAAGGTCGACATCCCCTCTTTCCTCGTAAAGCCGGGAATGATCATCACCCTCAAGGATTCGAGCCGCAGCCTTGAAAAGTTCAAGAGCAACATCGAGGCCAACTCTTTCAGACAGCCTCCCAAGTGGCTCGAGTACGACGCGAACAACATGACCGCGAAAGTAGTTGCTATCCCCGCTCGTGAAGACATCGATCTTCCGATCGAAGAGCAGCTCATCGTCGAGCTCTACTCCAAGTAATTTCACAGCCCTCAATAATAGAAAGCTGACACAACCCGGCGCTGGACGCCGAGCATTGAAGGAGGGTAATAATGGTAGAAATAGAAAGACCGCGCATCGACTGCATAGAGACACCCGGCGACGATTCTTACGGCAAATACGTTGTGGAACCGCTGGAGCGTGGCTACGGAACCACGCTTGGAAACTCTCTCCGCAGGATACTGCTGTCATCTCTGCCCGGAACAGCCGTAACGACTGTCAAATTCGCGGGCGTGCAGCATGAGTTTACGACGATCCCCGGAGTCAAGGAGGACGTCACTGAGATAGTCCTCAATATAAAGGGCATCATCGCGAAACTCGGCTGCCAGGGCACCAAGACCGTATATATCGAAGCATCAGGCGCAGGCGAAGTCACTGCCGGCGACATCAAGGCCGACGGCGAGGTCGAGATACTCAATCCCGATCTTCACATCGCCACTCTCGACGCGGATGCGACTCTCAGCATCGAGATGACCATCGGCCACGGCCGCGGATACGTCTCTGCCGAGCGCAATAAGCTGGCCCAGCCGATAATAGGCGTTATTCCGATCGACTCGATATACACGCCTGTCCTCAAGGTGAACTACACCGTCGAGAATACCCGCGTCGGCAACATGACCGACTTTGACAGACTGACTCTCGAGGTGTGGACCGATAAGACCATATCCGCGCGCGATGCCGTTTCGATGGGAGCGAAGATCCTCTGTGATCACTTCACGCTGTTTGCCGATCTGTCCGAGACGGCCGGCAACAAGTCTATAGTCGTTGAAAAGGCTGAGACCCAGCGTGACAAGGTACTTGAGATGACGATCGAGGAGCTTGATCTTTCAGTGCGCAGCTTCAACTGCCTCAAACGCGCGAACATCAATACGGTCGAGGATCTCATTTCCAAGACCGAGGATGAGATGATAAAAGTTCGTAACCTCGGACGGAAATCACTGGAAGAGGTCGTCCATAAGCTCGCAATGATGGGTCTGTCCCTCAACAGCGACGACAACTCTTGAAGAAGGAGGAAAACGTAAATGCCCGGAACACGTAAACTCGGCAAACCGACAGATCAGCGTATGGCTATGCTCAGACAGCAGGTAACTGACTTCCTCGATACCGGAAGGATGGAGACCACTGTCACCAGAGCAAAGGAGATCGCTCCTGTCGCCGAGAAGATGATAACTCTTGGCAAGAAGAACACTCTCGCATCCCGCCGTCAGGCACTGTCCTTTATGACCCGTGAGGATGTCGTGACCAAGGTGTTCAAAGAGCTGGCTCCGAAGTATGCGGAGCGCAACGGCGGTTACACCCGCATCACCAAGACCGGCCCCCGCCGCGGAGACGCGGCCGAGATGGCTGTGATCGAGCTCGTGTGATCTTATAAGCATGAATAAACACCCCTCTTTTGGGCAACGTTTCGGTTGCTTGAAAGAGGGGTGTTTTGCTGTCGTCAAAAGGCCGGATCGGGAATACGGTTTTTGCCGTAAAACAGCATGCGTCCCTGCCGGTGAGAAAGAGGGCAGGGACGCGGCCGGGCCTTACAGGGGCCTCATCTGAAATTGGAAGGGTGAAGATGAAAAGAGAGGAAACATTGATAGATGTTGAAAAACGTATGAAGAAGATGATGAAGAAGATATGTAATGAAAAATGTGAGGAAAAAACAGTTTTCTCTTTTCTTTGATTGTATTCTAACCCGTCTGTCTTAAATCTTCCTTAAATGATCGGATGATCTTGGTATTATTTGAAAAATTATTCTGCGCAGTCGAAAGTCACCGTGAAAGATGTGCCGTCTTCGCCGCTCTGCATCTCTATCTGAGCGCCGATGAGTTCGGTCATCTGCTTTATTATCGGGAGACCGAGGCCGTGTCCCTGAAGACTGCTGCGCGCCTTGTCGCCGCGGTAGAATCGCTCGAAAACATGCGGCTGGTCTTCAGGTGAGATGAAGCTGCCGTAGTTATGTACGCAGAAGACGGCTTTCTTCTTCGCGGCGGAAAGAGAGACATCGACGCGGCCGCCGCCGGGCTCATATTTGAGGGCGTTTTCGATCAGACCGCTGCAGATGCGTTCAGCGTATTCAGGAGTCGCGATCGCTGTGACGCCTTCGGAGACCGCTGCGGAGTCGATCGTGATCCCGCGGTCGTAGGCGAGGGATTCAAGCTGTAGCACGGACTTTTCGGCTGCTGACGAAAGATCCACCGGCACTTTCAGCACGGAACGCCCGACCGAGTCGAGCGAAGACAGGGTAAGCATCTCGTTTACCATATCCATCATGTTTTTGGCAGCTGTCTCCGTGCTGTCCAGCCACTGGAGCTGCTCATCCGCATCGGCGCCCGGATTGGAACGCAGGATGCTGTTGTTCGCGAGCACGACGGTGATCGGCGTCTTCAGATCGTGGGAGATGTCGGTGACGAACTGTCGTTCCATCTCGATGGCGTCCTCCATCGGTTTTGCCGCGAGTTTTGAGAGCTTGCGGCTAATGAGGAACAGAAGCCCCATCGCCACTATGTAGGCGGCCAGCAGCGTGAGCGCGGTCTTCAGGGCTTTGGCGTTAAAGTAAGACATGTCCGTAAGTACTATCTTGCTTCCTTCCGCTCCGTCTTCCCTGAAATAAATGAATCCAAGGCTGCGCAGTCTGCCGAAGTTTTCATCAAGCGTCACTATCTCACGGACTGCGTTTGCGACGGCATCGGGGTCCTCCGGGGTATCACGAGACAGTATGGATATCTCATCCGTGCTTCGATTGTAGAATACGGTAGTGATACCGTTTCTGAGCAGTTCGTCCTTCTCGGTCTGCGAACCGTCTTCCGGTCTTCTGCCGCCGTCCTTTCCGGGCCCTCCGTTCTGTTTGGGACCACCGTCCTGCTCGGGCCCGTCACCTTCCTCCAGTACGCGGAACTGACCGTTGGGAGCGTCCCAGGGTTCCGCCAGAAGACGCATCGTATTGCGGAGCTCCTGATAGCTGCTGCGGTAGACATATACGCCCTGGAACACCATGGCGGCAAGGAGCACGACTCCGACCAGGATCATATTGTACGTGACGAACCGCTTTCTGTAGCCTTTCAGCATGCGGCCACCTCCAGCCTGTATCCGATCTTCTGGAAATTGCGTATAGTCACCCGTGACTTCAGATACTTGAGCTTTTTGCGGATGAAAGAGATGTATACCTCAACGTTGTTGTCCGTCGCCTCCGACTCGATGCCCCAGACGTTGGATATCAGCATATCCTTGGTCACGGTCATGGAAGGATTGTACATGAAGATCTTAAGGACCTCGAACTCCTTGCGGCTGAGCTGGACGGACTGGCCGCCGCAGCTGAGCACAGCGGACTTTATCCCAAGGGTAAGATCCTCAAAACTGACCGTTTCGACGATGACCTCGCCGGTCCTTCTGGTCAGCGCGCCGACGCGAGCGAGCAGTTCGTCCGTGTCAAAGGGTTTGGTCATGTAGTCGTCGGCCCCGCTGTTCAGACCTGCGACCTTGTCCGGCACCGTGGAGCGGGCGGTGAGCATAAGTATCGGCGCGTTGATGCCGTCCTGACGCAGGATCCGGAGCACCTCGAACCCGTCGAGCTTCGGAAGCATGACGTCGAGTATTATAAGCCCGTATTCCATACCCGTGGCGTAATCCACGGCCGACTGACCGTCGTATACAGCGTCGACTATATATCCCTGCTGCTCAAGGATCTTCTTAACTGCGTTCGAAAGGGAGACCTCGTCTTCAACAAGGAGTATATTCATGTAAACACCCCTCCATACTGGAATCTCTGGCATGATTATATCATATGATACTGTAATAGTAGAGGATCGTTCTGAAAAACACCTTAAACAGAGGACTGCGCAAGACGGTTGAAAATACTTGAACGATATAATACAATAAAGCAACGGAAATCGTTAACGGCTGAAATACGACCGGGAGGGCAGCAGATGAGAGCTCTTGGATACTATAACGGAGAATACGGCCCGCTGGAGGAGATGTCCGTCCCGATGAACGACAGGGCGAGCTACTTCGGCGACGGGGTCTATGACGCCGGGCCCTGCCGCAACTACAACGTTTTTGCCGTTGACGAACATATAGACAGATTCTTCGGCAATGCCGAGCGGCTTGAGATCGAAATGCCCGTGACTAAAACGGAACTGAGAGAGCTCCTTGAAGAACTGGTCCTGAAGCTCGACGACGGCGAGCAGTTCGTATACTACCAGGTGACCAGAGGCACCGGTATCCGGAATCATGCGTTCACCGAGGGACCCGGGAACCTGTGGATCACGCTGACGCCGCAGACGATCCCCGACGGCAGGGAGCCGATCCGCCTGATAACGGAAGAGGACACCCGATTCTTCCACTGTGACATCAAGACGCTGAACCTAATACCGTCCGTGCTGGCTTCGGAACACGCGAGACGCGCCGGATGCCAGGAGGCGGTGTTCGTACGGCCTGGAGGCAGAGTCACGGAGTGCGCCCACTCCAATGTCCATATCATAAAGAACGGAGCGCTGTACACCGCGCCGGCCGATGAACTGATACTTCCGGGCATCGCGAGAGCACATCTTCTGAACATGTGCAGAAGACTGGGGATCCCCGTACACGAGACGCCGTTCTACTATCCGGATCTCATGGAGGCGGACGAGATACTGGTCACTAGTTCCA
The DNA here is from genome assembly GCA_017619535.1 of Oscillospiraceae bacterium. Taxonomy (GTDB): domain Bacteria; phylum Bacillota; class Clostridia; order Oscillospirales; family Oscillospiraceae; genus RGIG8048. The sequence goes on from JAFZSD010000009.1 coordinate 10,204, forward strand.
GCAACCTGTGCCGGTATGCAAATGAGATCGACGGCCGCCCGGCCGGCGGCGGAGCGCGCGGGCTTTTTGAGCTGCTGCGTTCATCTCTGATGACGGAGTTCGAGGCTGCGACTTCCGTCACCAGAAAATAGTAAGGTATAAGAAACAGGCTCCCCGCGGACGCTGCTGTCTGCGGGGAGCCGTTTTTTGTGAAGTCGTGTTTACTGATCAGGTGTCTCCGGCAGCCGTTCCGGAACCGCTGCTGAATGGGTTCTCGCTCGGGGAGGTGGGGGGATAGGTGGCCCCGGGTGATGTTGCCGAATCGACGCTGAAGGGATTCTCGCTCGGTGACGTGGCCGGATAAGTCGCGGCAGACACGGCCGGGACGTCAGACGGCTCCGCCTGGGTTTCCGCGGGCTTTTCCTCAGTCTTGGCGGGTTTCTTTTTCCCTTTCATCACGGATGCGAAAGGCGACTGGGCGCCGGTAAGTCCGTCGCGCTCCATGGTCATCTTCAGCACGTCTATATCGGCCGAGATGTCTATCGCTTCATCCTTGAACAGAGCGTCGAGCTGCTGCTTGTAGCCGACTGTCATCGTATCGAGTATCCTGGCGATGTCCTGTTTCGCCGAGGTGATGTTCTCGCCTTCGATGCCCTGATGTTCAAGAGTGGCGTAGGATTTGAGCAGTTTAAGCGTGGAAGGAAGATAATAATCCATGAATTTGCGGATCTGGGGAAGCTTCTCCGGCTTTTCCTCGACCAGACGGAAGATCTTGCCGGACAGATCTTCGATGTTGTCTATCTTCGACGAGATCAGAGGATCTGCTATGCTGTCGTTTAGATCGCGGAGCTGCTTTAGCGTGGCCATGTACTTGTTTTCCGGAGCGGCCTCGCGCTTGGCCTTTTTGTCGGCCTCAACGCGGCGGTTGCGTTCCGCCTCCGCGGCGTCTGCAGAGATGACGAGACTGTCAAGACCGACATCGAAGTATGCGGTGTCACCGAAGTAGTCGCGGTCGACCATTACCTGGATATCCTTGCGGATCGTTTTTTCCGGAACGCCGGTGATCTCCGAGAGCTGTTTTACGGACATTACTTTCTTGTCGCCGATTATCGAGAAGTAATTGGAATATCTCTTTCTGCGGCGGTTGAAGAGACTGCGGAACGCGAGAGACGCCCCGCCGCCGGCAAGGAAGAAGCCTCCCTGCACCAGACTGCTCAGCGCACCGCCGGAGCCGATGCTCTGGATGCCGTCTATAAGACTACCTGCAGACAGGAAGAAGAGGATAACGGTCAGTATGAGCAGACAGACAGAGATGAACTGACCGCTGAGGCTGTTCTTTCCGGTTTTCTTGGTGCTGCTGTTGGCATTGCCGGACGCGTTGCCGCTGTTAGCCTTGGCGGAGGAGTTCACGGAGGACTTGTAAGCGTCGGACGTGCGGCGTGAGGATACGTATGAGTCGGATGTGCGTCTGTCGGAAGTGTAGGCGTAGGTCCCTTCGTTTTTGCTCTGACTTGTGTTCTGGGACTGACGGTATGCGTTGGAGTTATATTTGTAATTATAGGTGCTTCCGTTGCTCTGCCGGTAAGAGGTGCTGTTCGTCTGCCTGTAAGAGTAGGCACTGTTGTTCTGCCTGTAGGAACTCTTCTCTGTATAACTGGAGCCGAAGAGCTTGCGGAACAGAAGGAACAGACCGAGAGGCCAGAAAACGAGCAGGGCGATACCGACAATTATCCAGGAAACGAGCTCATCGTTCTGATTTGGACTTTTATTCTGATAATCATTCATATGAGTCACCGGTCGTCATAGTTATCGTGGACGTTCTTTGTCCGGCGGATACCGTCCCTGAAGAGACGGCACACGCCGGACAGCATAAACTGTATGGGTATTATAACATACGCGTTACATCAATGGAAGTGAAAAATGTTCAAATAGCCTCTCGGTTTTGTTCAAATAGCCTCTCGGTTTTCAGCCTCGTTGGCTCAGGCCTCGTAAGATGAGAATTCATATCCCGCCGTCTCCGCAAGCTTGTCGAAGAAGGCGGCGCAACGCTTGGCTTCCGGGCCGAACTGGTATACCTTTTCACCGCGGTAGATGTCCTTGCCTTCGAAATCATCGTTGTCCGCGGAGATATAGAGCACGTAGCGGCTCCCGGTGATTTTGCCCGTATCCGAAATATCGACGGGGTATGTGTAGAGTTCGGCCCTGCCCAGATCGCCGTCCTTGAGGTCGGGGAGCAGGCAGTCGTTGTAGAGCTCCGCTGCCTGGCGCGGTGTGAGGTCGACGCTGACATACTCGCCGTCCGCTCTTTCTATATCCGCGTAGGCGAAATTAATCGTTGCAGGCGTTACCGGGAAACTGAAGCTGTTCCGCTGCAGGAGTATGTCTTTCTGATTGAGGAAGTCCTCGACCTGCTTAAGAGTGTTCCCGCTCATTTCGTAGCGGCGGTACACCTCACGTCCGTTTTTCAGCGTGTAGTTGATATAGAGACCGGCAGTGGCTTCGTTTTCATCCGGCACCCTGCGCTCCTCAACGATAGAGGAGTGGAGCGAGCGCATCATTTCGATATGCTCAGGCTCAGTGAGGCCCACGCTCTGACCGTTTATGGATACGTAGACGCTGTCGACCTTCTCGGCCTCCGGAATGCGGCGCTCGTAGCCGAACGCGTCGAACCGGACGGCGAGCATCAGGGCTATTACGATGACGGCAAAGACAATGTAGCCGGGCCACTTGTCGAACACCTTGAAGGACTTGCGGATCAGCATCTCCGCAGCAAAGTAGCCGATGAAGCCGGCGATGAGCAAGCTGATTATCGTGAACGGAAGACTGCTTGAACTAATGCCGCCGAAGACGAGATAGTTGATGGCAATGCCGAGCGTGATGGCGAAGCCAACGGCCATGCAGTATCTGAACACGGGCTTGAGGACGTTCACTGCGACGATGTCAGAAGCGGCTTCCATGCGACGGCGTCTGTAGATGAGGAGCGCACCGAGGGACATCACGATACCGACAACGGCATAGCAGATGAGAGCTTTCAGCCCGGAGAAGTAGAATACCTCCTCGCCGCTCGCTTTGATGATATAGTCGAAGTTCACCGATGACATGAGCTGGATGAAGGGCGACAGGAACGTAAGCTCGACGCCGGAGTCGGGCATGCCGTAAACGAAGGAGGAAATGATCGCCCTGATGAGCATTTCGGCGACGGGGAAGAGGAAGTTGAATATCACGTAGATGGCGGGGAGTATGAAGAGCGTGCCGGTCAGCACCGCGCAGAGCGAGGCGAGCCCGTAGAAGAACAGCGTCTCGAGGAGCTGGATGGCGAACCAGAGCAGAACGTAGGCCGTCGTGTTATAGCCCAGCACGGCTGTGATAAGGATCGTGACGAAGGCGGTCACGGCCTGAGCCCCTGCGAGCCAGAGGTATCCGGACAGCCAGGACGTCAGGAACACGCCCTCGCGCTTTATGGGAAGCGACGCCACCATGCCCGTGCTGCGGGAGCTGTACATGAAAGAGTAGACCGCCATGGCAGTCACAACGGAAAAGACCGCGATAAAGACAAGGGTTATGAAGTGTATCTCGCGAAGCCAGCTTACGCTGAGAGTAAGCGCGCTCTCTCCTCCGTAATTGTATTCGAGCAACGAGCGAAGGTTGGACGTGAAAGTCGTCGGCACGGTCAGCAGCAGGAGAGCGAGATAGGCGGCCCAGACCGGCCAGAAGCGGGACAGATTGCTGCGGAAAAGCGATCCGTTAAATGAAGATGTCTTTGACCGCATATTCGGCACCTCCCAGTTCATAGATGAATATTTCCTCAAGCGTGAGGGGAACGACGTCGTAGAAGAGAGGCTGCGACGCCTCGATCATGTTGGTTACTTCATCCGCCCGGCCGCGGATGATGAGGGTCGAGATCTTGCCGCTCTTCGACTCGTGCAGGATGTCGAGCCCCTCGGGCAGCGAACCGCCGTCCTGATATACGAGCTGGACCTTTACGATGTTGTCCTGCAGGTCGGCGAGCGCGTGCTCGATCATCGTGCGGCCCTTGTGGATGATGCCTACGTGATCGCACACGTCCTCGAGTTCGCGCAGGTTGTGGGAGGAGACAAGGACAGTCGTGCCATTTTCCTCTACGTCGCCGAGGATGAGGCTCCAGATCTGGCGGCGCATCACGGGGTCGAGACCGTCGACCGGTTCGTCGAGGATGAGGTAATCCGGCCGCATCGACAGAGCGAGCCAGAAGGCGGCCTGCTTCTGCATGCCGCGCGAGAAACGGCGCAGCGGACGCTTCTCGTCAAGATTGAAAACGGTGCGCAGCTTATCATAGCGGTCCATGTCGAAGCGCGGGTAGATGCCGCGGTAAAAGTGCATCATATCCTTAATGCCGGATTGTACGAAATAGAATACCTCGTCCGGGATATAGGCGACGCGGCCCTTCACATCTGGGTTTTCATACACCGGCTGGCCGTCGATGAGTATCTCGCCCGCGTCCTGCCTGTAGATCCCGGCCAGATGGCGGATGAGCGTGGATTTGCCGGCGCCGTTCGGTCCGACGAGACCGTAAATCGCGCCTTTCGGGACGTTGATGTTTATCTCGTCCAGCGCACGGTATCCGTCGAATATCTTTACAACATTTTTGACTTCGATCATGCTTCTTCACCTCCGGAATTGTTGCAGGCCTGCTCGAGACGGGCCTTTAGATCGTCGCAGGAAACGCCCAGCGACGTGATCTCCCGAGAGAGCCGGTCGAATTCAGTGAGCAGACCGCCAAGCTTCTGACTGCGGGCAGAGGCCGTGTCAGACGCGAAGGAACCCTTGCCCGGTATGGAGTAGATATACCCTTCAGCCTCCAGCTCGCGGTAGGCGCGCTGGATAGTGTTCGGATTGATGGCGAGTTCTGCCGCCAGTTCTCGCACGGACGGGAGCTTGTCACCGGCATCGAGCACGCCGGCAACCATGAGACGGCAGAAACCGTCTTTTACCTGCTCATAGATTGGGCGGGGATCACGGTAATTGATGCTTATCAAGGTAATATCACTTCCCTTGCTGGATTGTTTCAGACGCAAGAAAGCGCCGGATGGGGCAACTGTATTAGCCGTATTAATACAGTCATAATAGCACATCACACGGCAATGTCAAGAGGAAAAACGAAAAAAATACAACAGGCTTACGGGATACGTGTTATCGATCCTGTTTTTTCGCAAAAGCACTTTCATTTCCACGTGGATTTGATATAATGATACCGTAATAATGTTTTGCGTCCGGTCATGGGACCGGCGGCGATACGAAAAGAGGAAATAGGGGGCATTCCAAATGATTTCGCACGGAAAAGAGATCAAGGTATTCACGGGCAATTCCAACAGACCGCTGGCGGAAAGCATCTGCCGCAACCTCGGCATCCGCCTCGGCGACGCAGAGGTCACGCACTTTGCCGACGGCGAGGCGTCTGTGTCCCTTTATGAGCCCGTTCGCGGTTCGGACGTGTTCATAGTGCAGCCCACCTGCAAGCCGGTCAACGACAGCCTCATGGAGCTGCTCATCATGATCGACGCGTGCAAGCGCGCGTCTGCCGGCAGGATAACCGCGGTCATACCGTATTTCGGTTATGCGCGTCAGGACAGGAAAGCGAAGGCCCGCGACCCGATCTCCGCGAAACTGGTCGCGAACCTCATTACCGCCGCGGGCGCGGACAGGGTCCTCACCATGGACCTCCACGCCAACCAGATCCAGGGATTCTTTGACATCCCAGTAGACAATCTTCTCGGCAGCGCCCTCTTCATCGATCATTTCCTGAACAAGATCGGCAAGGACAACGATGATTACATCATGGCTTCGCCGGATGTCGGCTCGGTAGCGCGCGTACGCACCTTTGCGCACAATCTCGGTCTTAATATGGCGATAGTGGACAAGCGCCGCGAAAAGGCGAACCACTCCGAGGTCATGAACATCATCGGCGACGTGAGCGGCAAGAACGTGATCCTTCTCGACGACATGGTCGATACGGCGGGCAGCCTCTGCGGTGCGGCTAAGGCTCTCGTCGAAGTCGGAGGCGCGAAGGAGGTCTATGCCTGCGCGAGCCACGGAGTGCTCTCCGGTCCTGCGATCGACAGGATCAACGAGAGCTGCATAAAGGAGCTCCTGCTTACCGACACGATCCCGTTCCCGGAAGGGAAGACCTGCGACAAGATAACCTACATATCCTCCGCGGCTTTCTTTGCGGAGGCGATAGAGAGGATCTACGAGGAAGTCTCCATCTCCTCGCTCTTCAGGTGATCGTATGCTTTTCGGCAGAAAGACCGGCGGCGTAAAGTGGATAGTCGTGTTTCTGGGAAATCCAGGTGCACGCTACGCCGGCACGCGGCACAATGTGGGGTTCATGACGGCAGATGCGCTTTCAAAGCGGCTGGGGATCAGGATCGACCGCGTCAAGTATAAGGCGCTGACATGCCGGTGCGAGCTTGGCGGAGAGAACGTGTTCCTAATGAAACCGCAGACCTATATGAATCTGAGCGGCGACGCGGTACGCCCCGCCATGGCCTTTTTCAAGGTGCCGATAGACCATGTTATCGTTGTATCGGACGACATTTCCCTCCCCACGGGAAAGCTCCGCGTCAGGAGAAGCGGCTCCGCCGGCGGTCATAACGGTCTCAAGGACATAATCGCCAAGTGCGGCGGGGATGGTTTCCCCCGTGTAAAAGTCGGGGTCGGCGCCCCGCCCGATCCGGAGTACGACACGGCGGACTGGGTCCTGAGCGTTTTTCGCAATACGGATGCCGAAGTCATTGAGAAAGCGGTCGCCGCAGCCGGCGACGCGGTCGAGGAGATAATCAAAAACGGCGTCGACAGCGCGATGGGGAAGTATAACGGCGGCTCATCAGCTCCGGCAGATTAAAGACTTGAATAATGGTATATATGCAGAACCAGCCGGTGACATGATCACCGGCTGGTTTGCATATATGAAAGTATGACGCGGGATGTTTATCCCTGCGAGACTCTGCGCTCAAGGGAGAGAAGGAACTCTTTTTTATCAATGCCGCCGCCGTAGCCCGTAAGAGATCCGCCTTTGCCGATAACACGGTGACAGGGGACGATTATCGAGACAGGATTTCTGTGGTTGGCCATGCCGACGGCCCGGCAGGCCTTCTCATTCCCGACGGCTGCGGCGATATCCGCATATGAACGCGTCTCCCCGTAAGGTATCGCGCGGAGAGCGTTCCAGACAGCAAGCTGGAACTGAGTGCCGCGAAGCCGGAGCGGCAGGTCGAACTCGCGGCGCGCGCCGGCAAAGTACTCACTGAGCTGCATTGCCGCCTCCTTCAGAAGGGGAGTGGGCGGATCGGACGCCTCGGGCGGCGGTTCCCGGGTGAGAAATCCCACGAGCGTTATGGCGCGATCCTCCTCGGCGATCAGGATCTTTCCTGCAGGTGAATCGAATACGGTGCAGGCAGTCAAGAGGCAGTCCCTTCTTTCCTCAGAACGTAACAGGACCGGCAGCGTGCTGCTGCCGGTCCCGACTCTGTAGTTTATATCAATGCGAAAAACGGATCAATAGCAGACGCCCTGCCACTTCATGGCCTCGGCGACCTTCAGGAAGCCGGCGATATTTGCGCCGACGACGAGGTTGCCGGGCTGGCCCGCGGCCTCGGCCGCATCGGACGCTGCCTTGTAGATGTTCTTCATGATGCCCTTGAGACGCTCGTCGACCTCTTCGAAGGTCCAGGAGAGGCGCATGCTGTTCTGGCACATCTCGAGGCCGGAGGTAGCAACACCGCCGGCGTTGCAGGCCTTCGCGGGAGCGAAGAGGACGCCTGCCTCCTGGAAGGCGGCGATGGCCTCGGGAGTGGAGGGCATGTTCGCGCCCTCGCCGACGGCGATAACGCCGTTCGCGATAAGAGCCTTTGCGCTGTCGAGGTTTATCTCGTTCTGGGTCGCGCAGGGCATCGCGATGTCACAGGGGACAGTCCAGATACCGCTGCAGCCCTCGGTGTACTTCGCGGTGGGAACGTAGTCGAGATACGTCTTGATGCGGGCGCGCTTGACTTCCTTGATCTCCTGGATGATCTTATAGTCGATGCCGTTGGGATCATAGATGTAGCCGTTGGAGTCGCTCATGGCGATGACGGTCGCACCGAGCTGGGTCGCCTTCTGGCAGGCGTAGGTCGCAACGTTGCCGGAACCGGAGATGATGACCTTCTTGCCTTCATAGGACTTGCCGTTCGCGGCGAGCATCTCGGAGCAGAAGTAACAGGCGCCGTAGCCGGTAGCTTCGGTGCGGGCGAGGGAGCCGCCGGAGAAGAGGCTCTTGCCGGTGAGAACGCCGGTGAACTCGTTCTGGAGGCGCTTGTACTGGCCGAACATGTAGCCGATCTCGCGGGCTCCGACGCCGATATCGCCGGCGGGGACGTCAGTGTCGGGACCGATGTGTTTGGCAAGCTCGGTCATGAAGCTCTGGCAGAAACGCATGACTTCGGCGTCAGACTTGCCTTTGGGATCGAAGTCAGAGCCGCCTTTTGCGCCGCCCATGGGCAGGCCGGTCAGGCTGTTCTTGAAGATCTGCTCGAAGCCGAGGAACTTCATAACGGAGAGGTTCACGCTGGGATGGAAGCGGCAGCCGCCCTTGTATGGGCCGATCGCGGAGTTGAACTGTACGCGGAAGCCGCGGTTGACCTGTATTTTACCGTTATCATCGACCCAGGATACGCGGAACAAGATGACGCGCTCGGGTTCAACGATGCGCTCGATGATGCCGGACTCGACGAGATCGGGACGTTTTTCAATTACAGGCTGGAGAGATTCGAGAACTTCGTCGACAGCCTGCAGGAATTCCTTCTGCTCGGGATAGAGCTTGAGAAGGTTGTCATAGACGCCCTTGAGATACGCGTTTGTGATTGCCATGGATAACACACCTTTCCACAAATGATTTACGGGTTTGACCAAATTTCATTTACGCGAGCCATTATAACGCAAGCGAGCTTAATGTGCAAGAAAAAATACTGATTCCGTCAAAATTTTGACGGAATCAGAAAAGCTGTGAATATTATACGCGGGGATTTGCATATTTTTGTCAGAATCCGAGGTTAAGGCCGCCGGTAAGGCGGGCCATGCTGTCGTTCATCGCGCTCTGTGCGGAGCGGACAGCCTCGTTGACAGCGGCCACTATCATGTCCTGAAGCATTTCAACGTCGTCCGGATCGACTGCTTCAGGATCTATCTTTATTGATATGAGCTCGTGCTTTCCGTTGACCTCTGCTGTCACCATGCCGCCGCCGGCCGTTGCGGAATAGGTCTGCGCTTCGATCTCGGCCTGCATCTTGAGCATGTTCTCCTGCATTTTCTGGGCCTGCTTTATCATATTCATATTGACGGCGCCGCCGCCTCCGTATCCGCCCTTGAATCCGCCTTTTGCCATATTGTTCAACTCCTATTCAAATCTGATGTTATCGAATCTCGCAAGTCTGTCGAGTTTGTCTTCGCTTTGTGCGGGCATTTCAGTCTGCACTGAAAACTTAATGGTCACAGTACGGCCCAGAACGTTTTCAGCCGCCTTCTTCAGCGCTGCGTTCACTGCTGGCGTATCCGCTACTGAAATCATGAACGAGCTTTTCATGAATATGCACAGCTGTGCTCCGCGGACTTCGGCGGAGGTGTACTGGGGTTCGCTCAGATAGAGGAACGGGGGAATGTCCATCTCCGGTTTTGCAGCGGACAGTATGCTCTGCCATACATCTCCGTCAGCTGCGGTTTCCGTTGAAGCAGGAACTTCCTGCGGAACATCAGCTGCGGGCGGCGGTGCTTCCGCCGACTTTTCGGATAAAGCCTCCGGCTCCTCGGCATATGGCTCTTCTGTTTCCGCCGGGGCAGTGTCGGTAGCAGGAACAGCCGGAGCGGTCTCCGCCTTTGGCGCGGAGGATCGCGCCTCATCGTTTTTCGCATGGGACGGTGCGGATAACGGAGCGCCGTTCGACACGGAGACCTCCAGTTTTTCAACACGTTCGCGGAGCGAGTCAATATCCGGCGCAAGTTCCTTGCAGCACAGACGCATGATGCATAACTCGGCCGCGAGCTTTCTGTCAGAAGTTCGCGACATCTCGGAGAGCGATGCGCGCGTTATATCGAGCCAGCTCATCAGACGCGCTTTTCCCGCTCGCTCCGCGAGATCGGTTATGACTTTAGTCTCATAGCTCCCGCTGAGCAGACCGGCACACTTCTTAGGCGCAAGTTTCATTATGAGGGCGTCGCGCTGGAGTGAGAGCATCTCGTCGAGGAGCGCAGACATCTCCTTGCCGCCGGAATAGAGACGATCCAGAGAAGAAAGAGCAGAGTATACATCTCCGCGCACGGCGCAGTCCATGATGCCGGCAGTCTCGTCTGCGCCGGCCAGACCGACGGAAGCGAGGACATGTTCAGTGTCGATAACGCTTTCAGATGAGCACTGGTCAAGGAGCGACAGACCGTCACGCATAGAACCGTCCGCCAGACGGGCCAGCAGTTCGGCGCCGTCAGCAGTGAGATTGAGGCCCTCGCTCTCCGCAACATAGCCGAGACGGGATGCAATGTCTGCAGGAAGGATGCGCTTGAAAGTGAACCTTTGGCAACGGGAGAGGATGGTCGCGGGCACCTTGTGGATCTCGGTAGTCGCCAGTATGAACATGAGGTGCTCGGGAGGTTCCTCAAGGATTTTGAGAAGAGCGTTGAAAGCGGATGACGAGAGCATATGCACTTCGTCGACAATGTATACGCGTTTCTTGACCGATGCGGGTGAGAATACGGCTTCGTCGCGCAGGGCCCGCACGTTGTCCACGCCGTTGTTGGAGGCGGCGTCGAGTTCCACAACATCCAGGATCGCTCCGCTGTCGATGCCGCGGCAGGAAGGACAGTCGTTGCAGGGCTCGCCGTTTACAGGGTGTTCGCAATTCACAGCCTTGGCAAGTATCTTTGCGCAGGTGGTCTTGCCCGTTCCGCGGGTGCCTACGAACAGATATGCGTGTGAGAGACGGCCGCTCTCGACCTGACGCCGGAGAGTATCCGTTATATGTTCCTGTCCGACGACGTCGCCAAAGGTTCGCGGACGCCATTTTCTGTACAGCGCCTGATACAAGATGCCCGTCTCCTTCCATGTATTATCTGCCGCGGCGCGGAGAAAGACCGCACACCGACCTTTGAAAGTGTGATATGCCCGTTACTGCGGCAGCCGGCTCAGGACCGGCACCCCCGCGGCACACGGGAGGTTTCGCTTAATGCTGCTCGGTTCCCCGCCTGACATGGTTCACGAATTCCCGTTGCGCGGGACCGACCCGTCAACGCTGCTTACCGAAGGCTGACGACACATCACAAATCCGGGGGCCGGGATTCATCCCTGCTGTAGCGGGTTGCAGGCTACAGGGCACCGCTGACTCCCCGACTAGTGCGGCCTTGCTCCGCGCCGCCGTAACTTCCGTACCGGTAACGTGGGGTAAGGTTTTTCTGCGGTATGTAGTATACATGATTCCGTTTCTTTTAGCAACCTGTCTGCCTGAAAATTTGCGTTGCATAACGGCCGGACGAGGCGTAACGCCGGTCATCCGGACAAAACGATGCCCCCCGGAATGACAGGGCGGACCCGACGCATTCAGGAGGGCATATGTGTTTTGGTATTCTGTCAGGCGGATTCAAAGTAGCGCATAATGAGCACGCAGGCCGTTGCGCGGTTAACGTTGAAATCCGGATCTATCGTGAGGCTTTCGGAACTGGTCCCGCGGACCATGCCGGTCGCCACGGCCCAGGATATGGCGTCGCGGTTTTCCGGTTCGATATCGTAATAGTCAGTGGCCGAAGTAATGTCCGCGCGCGGCGTCATGTCGAACTTCCCGGTATACTCCGCGCATGCGTAGAACATGCGGAAGAAGAACTCGCGGCTGACAGGAGCGGCAGGCTCGAATTCGTCTTCAGTGATGAGACCTGCCCCGATCGCCCAGTTCTGGGCTTTTGTATACCAGTAGGGAGAGCTTCCCGCGGTGTTGCCGCCGGCTATGCGGTATAGAAGCTGGGTGAGCTGAGCCATGTTCATCGTGGTCGCGGGGGAGAAGATACCGCCGCCCATGCCTTCCACAAGGCCCATATCCGCGCAGTAGTACACGGCGTCGTGATACCAGTCGCCGTAAGGAACGTCAGTAAAGGTGACAGACGGCGTTCCTCCGCCGATAGAACCGGTAGTGGCATAGTAGCCGTCGATAAGACATGTGGATGCCGAGCGTGCCGTGTAGGTCACAGTCGTATCTTCCGCGCAGAAGTACCGGTCGTACAGAGTGAGCTGTGATCCGGAGGGCACCACGTTGCCGGTGGTTATATTGATCAGCGTTCCCTTCACGGCAGCGTAAACTGTGCCGGAAGTGGGGATGAATTTTCCGCCTGTAAGCATCGACACGGTTTCGCCGGGATCAAGCGTAACGGAAATAAAACTCTCCGTGAGCTTATAGCCGGGCACGCCGAGCCGCATCATGGCGCTGTCGCGGATGCCGTCGGCGAGTCTGTCGGCGCGCTCCGCCTCCGCTCCGAGAGTCTCGGAAGCGGCGCGCTCCGTCTCGCTTATCAGCCCTGGGACGAAAACGTCGTCTACGTAGCTTTTGGTGACCAGCGGGTCGGAGGATGACCCGGGAGTCCCGGCTGCGGAGATCAGGCAGAGCACCGCTGCGGCGAGTATTATGATTGAAGTTATACGTTTCAAGGGCTACCTCCAATTTGCGGTAAGCGGGAAAACGGTTATTGCCTGTCCATGCAGTATATCATGAAGCGTGCCCGATATCAACAGCGGAGAGCCGGAGACGGACCGGGGGCTGCGTCTGTATTTGCCTATACATTATAAATAACGCTGAAACAACGATCCCCTGCCGGAGAGCAGGGGATGCGTGAGGTGTTATTTGCCGATCTCGTCGATGTTGTACGGGGTGGTCTGATACACGTAGTAGTTCAGCCAGTTCGAGTAAAGCAGCTGCGCGTGAGCGCGCCATGTTATTTTCGGCTCTTTTGACGGATCGTCATCAGGGAAATAGTTGACAGGAACGACCGGATCCATTCCGCGTTCAAGGTCGCGGGTGTACTCGAGAGCCAGGGTATCCGCGTCGTATTCGGGATGACCGAAGATAAAGAACTTGCGGCTGTCCTCGGACTTGGCGGCAAAGACGCCGGCCTCGTCGGAGACGGCGAGGACTTCAAGTCCGGGTACTGCCAGGATATCTTCCTCATATACTGTCGTCCAGCGGGAGTGGGGCATCAGGAACGTGTCATTGAAACCGCGGAAAAACGGGGAGGTGGGCTTGAGCACGCGGTGGTCATAGATGCCGGAGAGTTTTTAGGAAGAGAGTGCTTCTCTATACCGTAATGATAGTAGAGAGCGGCCTGTGCTCCCCAGCAGATATGGAACGTGGAATGCACATTGTGCTTTGTCCATTCCATTATGTCGCAGAGCTCTTTCCAGTAGTCCACCTTTTCGAAGTCCAGATTCTCCACGGGGGCTCCGGTTATTATCATGCCGTCGTAATGGCGGTCGCGGATGCGGTCGAAGGAAGTGTAGAAAGCTTCGAGATGCTGAGAGTCCGTATTCTTTGCGTCGTGGCTTATGGTCTGAAGGAACTCGACCTCAATCTGCAGAGGGGTATTGGAGAGCTTCCTCAGTATCTGGGTCTCCGTTACGATCTTCGTAGGCATCAGATTGAGTATCAGAAGACGGAGCGGACGGATGTCCTGGTGCATGGCGCGGTATTCCGTCATGACGAATATGTTTTCCCCGGCAAGGATGTCCGTTGCCGGGAGTGAATCCGGGATCTTGATCGGCATTTGAAATACTCCTTTGATATCGCGGCAGGCGTGAGTCTGCATTATATATTAATGGTATTCTACAGCAGTTTATAATCAAAAGCAAGCACGCGGCGCGGCACACACGGCGCGGGTGAAAAGAAACATTGAAATTTTCAAAAAAAGGTATTGACAGCAGGGGGGACCGGTGTTATATTGAGCGAGCGCGTGTGAAAAACAGGCGCGGATAACACAAGTGAAACGGCAGCCGGTACTGCAGGTTGACAAGAAAATTTTTCTTTGATCGAAAACAGTGCTTGACAAACGATTTGCTTTATGTTATCTTTAAATTCCCGCCGGCCGGGATCGGGGACGATTCCGCGCGGGCCGGAGAGTGTACCTTGTAAATTAAACAATGTAAGAACAGACGCACCAAGAAAGAGGGACTCTGAGTTGGCCGGCGCGCTGATCCGCGCGGACGGCTAACTATAAAAATACTTTGAGCAGCTTGGAAAAGCTATTCAATGGATGACAGATTTTAAGCGTACGAAAGTACGGTTAAGATACCATTTATTGAGAGTTTGATCCT
>JAFZSD010000078.1 GCA_017619535.1 Oscillospiraceae bacterium
CCGGCGGGAAAGGAAGATAAAATGGATAAGTTTGAAAAGGTTGAGAAGTTAGCGGTCAAGGCGGGCGTTTCCTACGAGGACGCAAAATGGGCCCTGGAAGAGGCGAACGGCGATATGCTGGATGCGCTGATCCTTCTGGAGCGGATCGGCAAGACCGAGGCCCCGAAGAGAAGCAGTTATTCCACGCAGTAGGAGGAACAGGCGGACTACGTGCCGGTGGGGGAGGACCAGAAGCAGCACTGCGAGCTGACGCGCGACATCGCCATCCGCTTCAACGGCGTCTACGGCGACGTGTTCAAGGTGCCGGAGCCCTACATCCCGAAGGTGGGCGCGCGCATCATGGACCTGCTCGACCCCACGAGCAAGATGTCCAAGAGCGACGAGGCCGGCGCGGGCGTGATATACCTCATGGACAAGCCCGAAGATATCATGCGGAAGTTCAAGCGCGCCGTCACGGACTCCGACACCGAGAACTGCGTGCGCTATGCGCCGGAGGAGAAACCCGGCGTCGCGAACCTCATGAGCATATACGGTGCCTGCACGGGAAAGAGTTTCGAAGAGATCGAAAAAGAGTTTGCAGGCCGCGGCTACGGCGATTTCAAGAAATACGTCGGAGAGGCCGTCGTCGAGATGTTCCGCCCGATCAGGGAGGAATCAGAGCGCCTTATCGCAGATAAGGCATATTTGGAATCAGTGTATCGCGCAGGCGCCGAAAAGGCGGCCCGCACGGCTTATAAAACGCTCCGCAAGGTGTATAAGAAGGTCGGCTTCGTAGAACGCTGAGGAGCTAGTCGTTTGGAGTAGAAATGGGAAACGGACTGTATCTGAAAGTCGTCATCGCTTTGCTGGCGTCTTTGATAATCAGCTTTATATCGACCCCTATAGTGAAACAGTTTGCCAATCGCGTGGGCGCCATAGACGTTCCGACTGACAGCCGGCGCGTTCACGACCACCCGATTCCGCGTATGGGCGGACTGGCCATATTCCTGGGGTTCGTACTGAGCGTCGTGCTCTTCGCGGACGTCACGCTCCAGGTGCGCGGCATACTGTTCGGCTCGCTCCTCGTGGTCATAGTGGGCGTTATCGACGATATCGTACCGCTCCCGGCGTGGGTAAAGTTCCTGCTTCAGATAGTGGCCGCGCTTATCGCCGTTTTCCACGGAGTGCGGATAGAGATAATCGCGAACCCGAACATTTTCAGCGATGCCGAGTATCTGATCTTCGGCGGGCTCTCCATCCCGATCACAGTGATATGGATCGTGGCTGTGACGAACTCCGTGAACCTCATAGACGGTCTGGACGGACTGGCGGTCGGCGTTTCCACGATAGCCACGGTGACCATGCTGGTCATCGCGCTCGTCGTATCCGACGGGAACGTGGCCCTTATACTTGCCGCGCTGGCCGGAGCCTGCATAGGCTTCATGCCGTATAACCTGAACCCGGCGGAGCTGTTCATGGGCGACACCGGCGCGCTTCTTCTGGGGTACGTTCTGGCGACCATGTCGGTCGTCGGCCTGTTCAAGTTCTTTGCGATCATTTCCTTCGTCGTGCCGTTCATCGTTCTGGGCCTGCCTATATTCGACACGGCTTTCGCATTCTTCCGCCGTATATTCAGCGGACAGAATCCGATGAAGCCGGACAGAAAGCACTTCCACCACAGACTCATCGACATGGGCCTTACCCAGAAACAGGCCGTTGCCATACTCTACGGCATCAGCGGTATCCTCGGCCTTATCGCCATCCTCATCATAACCACCGGCGAGGTCCGCGCCATCATGGTGCTGATCACGCTTATCATAGTCGTCCTGATGGCGGCTTTCATCATGAATATCAAGAAGACGGACACCCAGGGCCCGGAGGACGGGGAACGGGCCGAAACGGACCCGGAAGGATCTGCCACAGAAGATCCGCAGAGCGGACCGGTAATCCCGGAAGGATCGGAACGGGAGACGGAAACAGAGACGCCGGACGACGCCGAAGGCGTACCGGAGGAGGAAAATGAACTCTAAAAGGCTTCTCCTTATCTCGGCGGCCGCCGTAGCGGTAATAATCGCCGCGATAGCTCTCATCATGATAATAACGGGTGCCAGCGGACGCGACCACGGGGTGAAGCTTCCGGAAGAGCGCGATCCCGCCGCGGGCATGCAGCAGGAGGAAGAGCCTGCCGGGCTCGTCCGGGTCGAGGTCAGCACCGATACGGTGAAATCAGTCGTGAGGACGCTCCGGCGTCCGGAAGAGTATTCCCGGGAACTCTCCGTGACCAGCTTCTGGCACGGCGGCAGCTCACAGTACAGGATTGAGTCGTTCGTCTCGAAAGACGCCTCGCGCATAAACATTTACTCGGAATATGACGCAAAGAGCGTGCTGCTTACCGGAGATACAACGTATATATGGTACGGCGGAGAGCCGCCAGTATACTCCGGCAGCGCCTCAGCTGCTGAGGACGAATACCAGATGCTCGTCACATACGAGGATATCCTGTCCGTTCCGGACGAAGACATCCGGGACGCTGGATACACCAGGTATAACGATGCGGACTGCGTCTTCGCCGAGTATGTGTCGGGACAGCTGGGATATGTCACAAAGTGCTATATCTCGACCGAGACCGGCCTTGCCGTCGGCGCGGAGAAATACGACGGCGATATGCTTATCTACTCCATGAACGAAGTCTCCTGCGCGGTGGGAGCTCCGTCCGGAAACGTATTCGCTCTGCCTGACGGGACAGTTCCCGGCCGGCAGTAATACTGCATGATGCGACGGCGAGGATTATCTGACGGTCCTCGCCGCCGTCTGTTCGGAAATACGGCAGATCATTATCGGAGGTCACCTGAGGATGAAGGTGCTGGTAGTATCTGATTCACACGGAAACATTAAAGCGCTCAAACGGGCAGCGGCTGTGACTGGCCCCGATCTCATACTCCACCTCGGGGATCACGACAGCGACTGCGACGACTTGAGGAGAGACATGCCCGACGTCATGATACGCGCCGTCCGCGGCAACTGCGACCCGAGGTCGAAGGAACTGGACGCAGACGTTTTCGTTATGGAGGGAGTCCGGTTCTTCATGGTCCACGGGCACAACCACGGGGTAAAGTACAGTCTCGACGCACTTATAACCGCGGGCATGTACATGGAGGCGGACGTGGTGCTGTTCGGGCACACCCACAGACCATACGCGGAGTACTATGAAGATATGCTTGTCCTCAATCCCGGAAGCGTGGGCATGAACAGAAAAACGTACGCCGTGCTCGAGATCGGGCACGGCGAGGTGAACTATGAACTGTGTGAACTTGGGATGTGGGACTGATCAGAGCGAGAACTCGTCGCCGCTGTAGTCCTGCGGCTTGAAGCCTGGCTGGACTTCGGGACGCCGCTTGAGCGGGTCGTATCTGAACCGGCGGCAGGAGGAGTCCGAATCTACGACTCCGCGTTTCACGCAGATCACGTGCTCATCGTCGATCAGGTTCCCGTACCGGCAGTATTCGCAGGATGGCGTTATCTTTCGGTCGAAGATCATTTTATTATCATCTCCCTCTGAAAGGATTATACCGCCTGCCGTCCTGTTTTACAACAAAAAACGCAGCGGGGCGTATGCTCCCGCGGCCCGCCTTCCGAAGCCTGGGCCGTCGTTCATTTGACAGTAGAATTGACCGGGGCAAATATGATAGAATCGCTTTGGAAACACGACAGAAAAGACAAGGTTCCCCGCCTCCTGACGGCGGGAAGAACGACAGAGAGGAGAAGCCGCGTCACGGCGGCGGACAAGAGACACTTATGATAGAGAAGAGCATCAGCACCGAAAGAATGGAACACGTGATAGAGGTGTTCGGCTCCTTCGACGAGAATCTCCGCCTGATTGAGGATGAGCTTCACGTCAAGGTCACGGACAGGGATTCGGAACTCAAACTGTCCGGCGAGGCGGAGAACGTCATGTACGCGGAGCGGACGATAAACGGCCTTCTGGCGCTGGCGTCGAAGGGAGAGGACATCAGTTCCGGCAGCGTGAGGTACGTCATATCACTTGTGAAGAGCGGTCAGGACGACAAGATCAGCCAGCTCTCAGGAGACGTGGTGTGCATAACGGCAAGGGGGAAGCCTGTCAAGGCAAAGACCCTCGGCCAGCGCGGATATATAGAGGCCATGGCCAAGAACACCGTGACTCTGGGCATCGGCCCGGCCGGCACCGGAAAGACCTATCTCGCAGTCGCGGCTGCCGTCGCGGCTTTCCGTGCGAAGCAGATCAACAGGATCATCCTGACCAGACCTGCGGTGGAAGCCGGCGAACGCCTGGGATTCCTTCCCGGCGATCTTCAGAGCAAGGTCGATCCGTATCTGCGCCCCCTCTACGATGCGCTCTTCGAAATGCTGGGCGCCGATACGTACAATAAATACCTGGAGAAAGGAAACATAGAGGTCGCGCCTCTCGCTTACATGAGAGGACGGACACTGGACGATTCCTTTATAATACTTGACGAGGCGCAGAACACGTCCAGAGAGCAGATGAAGATGTTCCTTACGCGTCTCGGTTTCGGCTCAAAGATCGTCATTACCGGCGACATCACGCAGATCGACCTGCCTGCCGACAAGACGAGCGGCCTTAAGGAAGCGATGCGCGTGCTCGAGGGAGTGGAAGACGTTGCCGTCTGCCGTTTCACGGCGAGCGACGTTGTGCGCCACGTGATGGTTCAGCGGATAATCGACGCATACGAGAAGTATGAGCGGAAGAAGACCGAAAGCACGCCGACCTACGGAAGACAGCACGGGAGAAAGAAATGAAGCACAGGGTGGAGATACGCCGCGCTAAGCGTGGTATCGCCGGCGCGGAATACAACAAAGTGATAAACAAAGCCGTATCGGCGGTCCTCAGGGCGGAAGGAGTGGAAACGCCATGCTGCATAAGCGTGCTGATAACGGACGACGAAGGCATACGGGAGATCAACCGGGATTTCCGCGGAGTGGACAGGCCTACGGATGTTCTGTCTTTCCCCGCGCTGGAGCTGACGCCGGGGAAGTTCTCGTTCGACCCGGCTGATATGGAACCGGACACAGGGCTTCTGCCCCTGGGCGACATGGCGGTTTCAGCGCCCAGGATAAGGGCGCAGGCCGAGGAGTTCGGCAACACGGAGGAGAGAGAACTCGCCTACATGACGATCCACTCGGTGCTTCACCTGCTGGGCTACGATCACATAGACGAGGGCAGGCAGAAAAAGCAGATGCGGGCCAGGGAAAAAGCGATCCTCAGAGAAGCCGGATACGGCGGGGAGGAAGAATAATGATCACAAAAACTGCGATGATATCGATAGTGGGCAGGCCGAACGTCGGCAAATCGACGCTCACGAATACGCTGGTAGGAGATAAGATCGCCATCGTTTCGAACAAGCCCCAGACGACGCGGAACAGGATATTCGCGGTAGTGAACCGGGGCGATACGCAGATCGTGCTCCTCGATACGCCGGGATTCCACAAGGCGCGTACGAAGCTGGGCGACTACATGGTGAAAGTGGTCAACGAAAGCGTCGCCGACGTCGACGCCGTTGCCCTCATCGTGGAGCCCGTGCCGGAGGTCGGCAAACAGGAGAGCATGCTCATTAAGCGCATCGGAGAACTCGGGGTCCCGGCGATCCTTGTGATCAACAAAATAGACACTGTGAAAAAGGAGACGGTGCTGTCCGTTATAGCGGCGTACGCCGCCGCATACGAATTCGCAGCCGTCGTCCCGATCTCTGCTCTTGCCGGCGACGGCGTCGATGAGCTGCTCGGCGAATTCGTAAGATTCGCGCAGGAGGGGCCGCAGCTTTTCCCCGACGACATGATCACCGATCAGCCGGAAAAGCAGATCATGGCCGAGATTATCCGGGAAAAGCTCCTTCTCTGCATGGACCGCGAGATACCCCACGGTACGGCGGTGGTCATAACGAAGTTCTCCGAGAGGGAGGATGCGGATATCATAGATATCGACGCTACGATCTACTGCGAGAAGGCGAGCCACAAGGGCATGATAATAGGCAAGAACGGCGCGATGCTGAAGAAGATCGGACAGCTCGCGCGTGAGGATATGGAAAGATTCATGGGAGCGAAAGTTTATCTCCAGACATGGGTCAAGGTAAAGGAGAACTGGAGGGACAGCGATTCGCTTCTCCGCAATTTCGGATACTCGGAGTGAACGGATGTACCTGAACACGAAAGGACTCGTCCTTCGGGAGGCAGTCTATAAGGAAACGAGCAGAATACTGACTGTTCTGACGTCGGACGCGGGAAAACAGACCGTGACCGCCCGCGGCGCAAAACGCCGCGGGAGCAGGATCGCGGGAGCTTCCCAGCTCCTGGCGTTCTCGGATATGATGCTTTACGGCAGCCGCGGACGCTGGGTGCTCACCGAAGCGCGCCCCATAGAGATATTCGAACCGCTCCGGTCCGATCTTGAAAAGATGTCCCTCGGGTCCTATTTTGCGGAACTGCTCGAGGCTGTCTCGGACGAGGAGATACCGAACCCGGAGCTTCTGTCGCTGGGACTCAACGCGCTTTTCGCGCTGTCTGAAGGGAAACGGAAGAACGCCCTTGTCAAAAGTGCGTTCGAGCTCAGACTCATGTGTCTCGCCGGATTCGAACCTGATGTATCGGCATGTCAGGTATGCGGACGTACGGATGTCTCGGCGCCCAGACTCGACCTTTCCGGAGGCGTAGTGAGATGCAGGGACTGCCGCGGAGAAGAGCCCGCAGGGAGAGCGGTGCCGCTCTGCGCCGGGTCTCTGGACGCGATGAGGTACATAGTCGGCTGCGATCCCAAGAAACTGTTCTCGTTCACGCTCGGCGACGAGGCGCTTTCGCGCCTGTCAGCCGCCGCAGAGGCGTTCGCTCTCACACAGCTCGACCGGGGATTCGGAACGCTGGAATTCTACAGGAGCATTAAGGAAGAATGATATGACTTTTTTTGAAAAATCACTTGAGACGATAGAACTGCCGGCGGTCATGAAGATGCTGGCGACTGAAGCGGTGGGAGCTGCGGCCAAAGAGGCGGCGCTCGCCATCACGCCGTCGTCGGATCTATATGAGGTGCAGAGAAGACAGTCCGAGACGACCGCCGCAAAGCGGATGATGGAGACAAAGGGCAGCCCGGGCTTCGGCGGCGTATCTGACATAAGAGGCTCCGTCCGCCGGGCGGACATGGGCGGCATGCTTAACACGGTGGAGCTTCTCGGCATAGCGGGGGTGCTTCGCAGCGCGGATTCCGCCGCTTCGTACGGACTGGGTGGAGAGGAACCGACTCCTCTGGACGGCCTGTTTTCATCCCTTCACTCCAACAGGTATCTGGAGAACAGGATCACCACGTCGATCACTGGGCCCGACGAGATAGCCGACGCGGCGAGCGGCGAACTCGCCGATATCCGCAGACATATGCGTATCGCCGGAGATAAAGTCCGGCAGTCGCTGAACAAGATCATCACGTCGCCTGTCAGCGTTAAGTATCTGCAGGAACCGATAATCACCATGCGGAACGACCGTTACGTCGTTCCGGTGAAGGCGGAGTTCAAAGCGTCCGTTCCCGGACTCGTGCACGACATCTCTTCATCCGGCGCGACCCTTTTCATAGAGCCGATGTCTGCGGTACAGGCAAACAACGAGATACGCGAGCTCCTAGCAAGAGAACGCGCAGAGATCGACCGTATCCTTATGGAGCTCTCCGCCGAGGCGGCTTCCTGCGGCGAGGAGATAATCTGCGATTTCAACGTTCTGACGGAACTCGACCTGATATTTGCCAAGGCAAAGCTCTCTTACCGGATGAACGCCGGCGAACCTGAACTCTCCCGGGACGGCGAGATCAGTCTGCGCGCCGCGCGCCATCCGCTGCTGCCGGCCGGGACCACGGTGCCGATAGACGTCCGCCTGGGCGGGGAATTCGACACGCTTGTCATTACGGGCCCGAATACCGGCGGCAAGACCGTCACGCTCAAGACTATAGGACTTCTCTGCGCCATGGCGCAGTGCGGCCTTCATATACCGGCGGGAGACGGCAGCCGTGTCCCGCTGCCCCACGCGATACTTGCGGATATCGGAGACGAACAGTCCATCGAACAGTCGCTTTCGACTTTTTCCTCGCATATGACGAACATTGTCAGGATGCTCGAGGAGTGCCGAGAGGGAGACCTCCTCCTGTTTGATGAACTTGGCGCCGGAACGGACCCTGTAGAAGGGGCTGCGCTGGCCATCGCGATAATCGAAAACGCCCGCAGCAGGGGAGCGATAATAGCGGCGACGACGCATTACGCGGAACTGAAAGTATACGCCACCACCTCAGCAGGAGTACAGAACGCTTCCTGCGAGTTCGACGTGGAGACGCTTCGGCCGACTTACAAGCTGCTCATCGGCATTCCGGGAAAGAGCAACGCTTTCGCGATATCCTCGCGCCTGGGCCTTTCAGACGATATCATCAGTGACGCAAAGAGCAGGATAGACGCCGAGAGCGCGTCGTTTGAAGAAGTTCTGGAACATCTGGAGCATACCAGACAGAAGCTTGAGAAAGAGGAGCTCAGCACGAAGAAAGCTCTCCTGGCAGCGGAGCAGGACAAGAAGGCGGCCGAGCAGTACAGGCTGCAGGTCGAAAAGGAAAAGGAGAGCGCCGCAAAGCTTGCCCGCCGCGAGGCGGACCGGATCATAGCAGAAGCGCGCCGCGCTGCCGCCGAAGTGTACGACGAGCTGGCGCAGATACGGAAGACCGCCGCAAAGGACATGGACTGGCAGCGGGTCAACGACAGCCGCGCGGCCATGCACAGGAAACTCAACGAGGCAGAAACGGAGCTGGGAGCAAATACGGAAGAGGAGGCTCCGCCCCCGTCGCCGCGTCCCATCAGAGCGGGTGATACCGTCAGACTTCTCAAGCTCGGGACCGAGGCCCAGGTCATTTCGGCTGCGGAAGACGGCACTCTGTCACTGCAGGCCGGGATAATGAAGATTACCGTCAAGGAGGACGAGGTGAGGCTCGTCGAAAAGAACGAGGCGCCGCAGACGCCGAAGCAGTCCGTAGGCACGTCGGGCGGTCTTAGAGCCGCACCGGCGAAACCGGAACTCGACATCAGGGGCATGATGACCGACGAGGCGATACCGGTGGTGGAGCAGTTCCTCGACGGCGCAAGGATGGGAAAGCTTACAACGGTCACGATCATCCACGGCAAGGGAACAGGCGCTCTACGCAAAGCCGTTCAGGCATATCTGAAGAGCTCGCCTTACGTGAAGTCGTTCCGGCCGGGACGCTTCGGCGAGGGCGAAATGGGCGTAACTATCGTGGAATTACGGTGATTTTACCCATGCAGAGCCTGCAAAAATCTATTTTTTGTTGAGAATTCATATTGACGCGTTCATACTTGTTTGGTAAAGTGTATCACGGTCAAGATTTCCGGCTGTCATTTTCAGTTAGAGGAGGAAGCCAGATGTATATAAAACCCGCTACCGTAATCAATCAGGTCGGTCTCCACGCAAGGCCCGCCACTTTCCTTATCCAGAAGGCCAATGAGTACAAGTGCAGCCTCTGGATCGAGAAGGAAGAGCGCCGCGTGAACGCGAAGAGCCTTCTGGGCGTCCTTTCGCTCGGCATCGCAAAAGGGACCGAGATAAACATTATCGGCGACGGAGTAGACGAGCAGGAAGCGGTCGACGCTCTCTGCAGCCTTATCGACTCCGATTTTGCCGAGTGAGCATCCGCATAGTCGGTAGAAGGCCGGTTTCGTTCGAAACCGGCCTTTTCTTTTTTCGCGGGATATGCGATAATCCTTTGTAGAAAGGGAGAGAAGAGCGATGATCGAGACCCTGCGCGAAAAAGCGAATAAGCTGCCGCTCAAACCCGGTGTGTATATAATGCACGACAGGGACGGACAGGTCATATACGTTGGCAAGGCGAAACAGCTCAAGAACAGGGTGAGCAGCTATTTCCGGGGAGCCCATGACGCGAAGACCTCGGCGATGGTGGCAAAGGTCGCGGACTTCGAGGTCATAATCGCGGATTCGGAGTTCGAGGCGCTTATCCTTGAGAACTCCCTTATAAAGCACCACATGCCTCATTACAATATCCTTCTCAAGGATGACAAGGGGTATCCGTTCATCAGACTCGACACCTCCGCGGAATACCCGTCTTTCTCGATCGTTTCGAAGCCGGCCGACGACGGCGCGAGGTACTTCGGCCCCTACGGCGGACGGAGCGTGACGCGCGACGCCATAAACGCGGTGTCAAAAGCGCTCGGACTGCCGACCTGCGGGAAAAGATTCCCCAGGGATATAGGGAAGGCCCGCCCGTGTCTGAACTACCATATGAACGCCTGCCGCGGATACTGCCGGCCCGAAGCTTCGGCGGAGGAATACAGAAAAGCAATGGCAGAAGCTGTTATGGTGCTCGAGGGGCGGACATCCGAGATCGTTTCCGGTCTCATGACGGAAATGGAGAACGACGCCGAGAATCTGCGTTTCGAGCTTGCGGCGGAGAAAAGAGACAGGATCCGCGCGCTTCAGGCGCTCGGGTCCAGACAGAACGTGGTCGCCGGAAGCGCAGCGGACACTGACGCAGCGGGTCTGTACCGCCGAGATCCGAAATGCTGTTTCGTCGTGCTGCATTATATAGGCGGGGATCTTCTCTCAAAGGACGTTGAAGTGTTCGATACGCCGGTCGGCGAAGACGGAGAGATCCTTTCCGCCGCTCTGCGTGTCTATTATGAAAAACGGGGCGCGTTTCCGAAAGAGGTACTGCTCCAGTCGGAACCTGCAGACGCGGAGGAACTGCAGGAACTGTTCTCGCAGACGGCGGGCAGAAAAGTCGTGCTCCGCGCGCCGAGAAGGGGCGAAAAGCGGAAACTCACCGAGGCGGCGCTGCGCAATGCGACGGAGGAACTGGAGCGTATAGCGACTCGCGAGGAGCGGACGCTGTTCGCGCTCAGGTGGCTCCGGGAAGCGCTTGCTCTGCCGTCTGTGCCCGAGCGCATAGAGGCTTACGACATCTCGAATACCGGCTCGTCGGACATGGTCGCGTCCATGACCGTGTTCGCGGGAGGAAGACCGCTTAAGCGCGACTACCGCAGATTCAGGATAAAGACCCTCGAGAAACAGGACGACTGCCGGAGCATGGCGGAGGTTATCACGCGCCGGATGGAACGTCTGCGCGATGGGGATGAGAAGTTCTCGGACAGACCGGACCTCATCCTGATCGACGGAGGGGAAGGCCAGCTCCGTGCCGCGATCGGCGCCATGGAGGAGACCGGCACCGTAGTTCCCGCCTTCGGGATGGTCAAGGACGACAGACACAGGACAAGAGCCCTTGTCGCGCCTGACGGAAGCGAGGTCGGTATCTCCGCAAATCAGACAGTGTTCTCTTTTATCGGCAGGATACAGGAGGAGACGCACCGCTTCGCGATCGAGTATCACCGCAGCCTTCACGGCAGACGCGGCGTCGCATCCGCGCTGGATAGGATAGAAGGCGTGGGCGAAAAACGCCGCAACGCGCTGCTCAAGTCCTTCGGCAGCGTGAAAGCCATAAAGAACGCGTCCGAAGAAGAACTGGCGAAGGCCGTGCCGGCTAACGTGGCTGCCGCGGTATACGCCGCATTCCACGGGGTAGACGACGCCGGCACGCAGGAAGATACGGAGGAAAAACAATGAGAGTCATAAGCGGTACGGCAAGGGGTCGGAAGCTCCTGGAACCCGACGGCATGAAGATCCGGCCGTCGACCGACAAGGTCAAGGAATCGCTTTTCAACATAATACAGTTCGACATAGAGGGACGCCGCGTGCTCGACATGTTTGCGGGTTCTGGTCAGCTCGGAATAGAGGCTCTGAGCCGCGGCGCGGAATCCTGCGTCTTTGTGGACGAGTCGACTGAAGCGATCAGGCTGGTGAACGCAAATCTCCAGCGATGCGGACTGGAAAAAGCGGCCACGGTGGTCCGCGGCGACGCGTTTTCATATCTTGAACACGGCGGGAAATTCGACATAGTTTTCATCGACCCGCCATATGATACGACGCACATCGACAGGGCGCTGGAGAGAATAATTGAGTTTGACATCTTAAAAGATAATGGTATAATTATATGCGAATCCAGAGTAGAGAAGGAAATCGCTGCCGTTCCGGAGCCGTATCGTCTCAAAAAGGAGTATTCCTACGGGAGGATAAAACTGTCTCTCATCGTAAAGGAGAGTATCATCGAATGAAAACAGCGGTATACCCTGGCAGCTTTGATCCGATAACGCTCGGCCACCTGAACATAATCGAGCGTTCAGCGGCGGTCTTCGACAAGCTGTACGTCTGTGTGATGATCAATTCCGATAAAAAGCCGATGTTCACCCGCGAGGAACGCATGGACATGATCCGTGACGCCGTCGAAGCGGCGGGGCTTAAAAACGTCGAGGTGGAGACTGCGGGCGGGCTCCTCGTCGAGTATGCGAAGTCGAAAAACGCCAACGCCATCGTCCGCGGTCTGCGGGCCGTGTCCGATTTCGACTGGGAATTTCAGATGGCGCTTGCCAACAAGTGCATCGCGCCGGATATCGAGACGGTGTTTCTGGCTTCCAGCGAGAAATTCACATATCTGAGCTCAACGATAGTCAAGGAGATGGCCAGATACGGCGCTGATCTCCAGGGCTTCGTCCCGGCAAACGTGATAGATAAAATAATGCAAAAGGTATGATATGGAGGAAAAGCTGATGGGTAACAGCGTACAGGAACTTCTGGAGATGCTCTATGACACGATAAGGGAAGCCCGCGGCTTTCCGCTTGTTGCTGAAAAATGCGTCATCGAGAGAGACAAGGCTCTTGATTTGCTCGATGAGATAAGGGCGAAATTCCCCACGGAGCTTGCCGAGGCAAAGCGCCTCGTCGACGCGCGCGCGGAGTTCATCGCAAACGCGAAAAGGGAAGCGGAGACGATCCGCAAGGCGGCAGAGGAGCGGGCAAAGCAGCTCGTGAACGAGCAGGAGATCTACCGCGCCGCCAAGGAGAAGAGCAGCGAGATGATAAGTTCCGCTGAAAAGTCGTCCGCGGAACTCAGACGCGTTGCGAACGAGTATGTAGACGACGCCATGAAGCGCACGGAGGACGCGCTCACCCAGGCGCTGGGCGAGATCAAGAACTCCAGATCCAGTTTCCGCAACGCGGTAAGCAGCATGGCGAAGAACCAGCCCGCGGACAGCAGCATTGACGTGGCGATGGACGAGTAAGCGCTTCCGCTTTTTTAATGACACGAATCTGAATACAGCCGGACGGTCTCGGGCCGTCCGGCTGTTTTTCGTATAACACGGTGATCGAATGCCTCGTGGACACGTTCCACGGGGCATTTTTAATGAAAAAACTTTCAAAAACTTAAAATTGACTATTGCAATTGTGTGGGTGGTGGGTTATAATCGGGACATAAAAGTGGGTGAAAGTGGTGCCAAGTGTATCAAATTCCCACGATTTCGGACGGGAGGGATAAAAATGACAGGCGTATACCAGCATACTCTTGACGCCAAAGGGCGCCTGTTTATCCCTGCACGTTTGAGAGACGAACTCGGCGAGACTTTCTATGTAACGCTGTCTATGGAAAAATGCCTTTCGGCATACTCGGCGCAAAGCTGGGAAGAGTTCATGGACAAGATCAGAGCGATGCCGAAGGTAAAGCAGACTAAGATGCGCCCGCTGTTCGCACACGCAGCCAAATGCGAACTCGACCAGCAGGGCAGGATACTGATCCCGCAGGCGCTCCGTCAGTTCGCCGGCCTCACGAAGAACGTTGCAGTCGTCGGAAACGGCGGCTATACGGAATTCTGGGACGCCGATGCATGGGCCGCTGTCGACAGCGCCGAGACGTCGCCTGAGAACATCGCTGAAGTCTTCAGAGAGCTGGATATCTGATGGAACACTTGCCCGTCCTCCTGAAAGAGTGCCTGGAGGGGTTGGACATCCGCCCCGGCGGAACGTATGTCGACGCTACGCTCGGCCGCGGAGGCCACTCGCAAGAGATACTGAAACGCCTCGGTACCGGACGCCTGATCGGCATAGACCGGGACGCCGACGCGATAGAGGAGACGGCGGAACGCCTCTCCGTCTACGGTGATAGATTCATCCCCGTCCGCGGAAACTTCCGCGAACTCGGTTCGATACTCGACGGTATCGGGATCGACAGGATCGACGGAGCTTTGTTTGATCTCGGAGTTTCGTCCCCGCAGCTGGACGACGCGGAGCGGGGGTTCTCCTACATGCATGACGCGCCGCTCGACATGCGCATGGACAGGTCCGAGACGCTTACGGCATCGGACGTCGTTAATGGCTGGCCGTATGAGGAGCTCAGGCGGATACTCTACGAATACGGCGAGGAGAGATATGCTCCGCAGATCGCCTCGGCGATAGTCAGAACGCGCGAGAAGAGCCGTATTGATACCACTTATGAGCTGGTCGATGTTATCCGATCCGCGCTGCCGGCAAAAGCGCTGCGCGAAAAGCAGCATCCGGCCAAGAGAAGTTTCCAGGCCATACGCATAGCGGTGAACGATGAGCTCGGCGCGATACCGGAAGCGCTGGAAGCTGCCATGGACAGGCTGAGACCAGGAGGACGGCTCTGCGTCATCAGTTTCCATTCGCTGGAGGACCGGCTGGTAAAGAACGCGATAGCCTCCCGCGAAAACGGCTGCACCTGCCCGAAGGATCTTCCGGTGTGCGTGTGCGGTTTCGTAAGGACGATGAGGGGCGTGGGAAGAAAACCCGTGCTCCCGACAGAAGAAGAGATAAATGTGAACCCCCGCGCCAGGAGCGCAAAGCTCCGCATCGCGGAACGGGTCGCCGACGATAGAGAGAGAAAGAAGGTTATCTGATGGCCGCAACGGCAGCGACTGAAAGATATGCGCACCGGTCCATGTACAACGGCAGCGCCGCATATGACCTCGACCGCCGCGAGTGGTATGAGGAGGAACAGGAACAGCAGCAGCGCAAGCCGCAGCCGAAGCCTGAAGTACGCCGCAGAGAGAATTACAGCTTTTCGCCTCTGTCTGCAGTCGGCGCAGTAATAGCGGCCGTCCTCATAGTCTTTGCCCTGCTTGGGTATGTCAATTACAACGAACTCACGACGGAGACGGTCCGTCTTGAGAACAAAATAGAAGAGCTCCGCGAACAGGAAAGGAAGCTCACCGTCAAATATGAAGAGACTTTCGATATCACCAGCATAGAAACATACGCCGCAAACGTACTGTCCATGTCAAAGCCGGATCAGAGCCAGATAATCGAGCTGGGGCTCTCGGCAAAGGACAAGGCCGTCGTCATCTCCGAACCCGCCGCGAAGCAGGCGGAAGCGGGAGCATCCTTCGGCGGACTGGTACAGTTCTTCGGAACGCTGGCGGCATATTTCAAATAGTGCCCCATGGTCTTTTTAGAAAGATAAACGGGCATTAGGAGGAAAAACGCATGCAGGCGTCAAGAGGGAAAAAACGCGCTGTAAAACCAAACAGGACCATACTCGGCCGCACACTCGTGCTTATGACAGTGTGCGGCATAGTTGCATTTATAGTTCTGGCTCTGCAGCTCTTCAAAATCCAGATTCTGGAACACGATCACTATGAATCGCTGGCTGTCGGGCAGCAGACGAGGGAGTCGGCGGTCACTGCGGAGCGCGGCGCGATATATGACCGGAACGGCAAGGTGCTGGCTATGAGCGCACCTGTCGACACGGTCTTCATAAGCCCTCACGAGATACAGATCTACAAAGAGGATGTACAGCTCATTGCCCGGACGCTCTCCGAGGTACTGGGTGTTGATAAGAACGACATACTTGAAAAAGCGAAGGACACCGATTCCTGGTACAAGGTAATAAGCAAGAAGGTCGAGAGCGACAAAGCCGACAAGATCAGAAGCTTCATAAACGACAACGGCCTGCTCGGAGTACATCTTGAAGGAGATACGAAACGTTACTATCCCTACAGCAACCTTGCCTGTCACATCATCGGATTCGTAGGCGAGGACAACTACGGCCTTGAAGGTCTCGAATTCCTGTACAATGAGGAACTGACAGGCAAGAACGGACGCACCATCCGGCTCGAGAACGGCGCCGGCACGGATATGCTCTTCAAGGATTTCCAGAATTATTACGACGCTGAGGACGGAAGCAATCTTACGCTGACGATCGACGTATCGATACAGTCCTACATAGAGAAGCACCTTGAGGAAGCGGTCGCGAATTACGACCTTCAGAACGGGGCGGCATGCATCGTAATGGATCCCAAAACCTGCGAGGTCCTGGGGCTGGCGAGCCTCGGAGAGTTCGACCTGAACAATTACCTCGACGTCAGCGACGAAGTCAAGGCGCAGCTGGCTGAACTTGAGAAGACGGATGAAGACGAATACGACGAGAAACTGGCGGAAGCCAGACTCAGACAGTGGCGTGACAAAGCGGTCAGCGACACTTACGAGCCGGGATCTGTATTCAAAACGATAACTCTCGCGGCAGCTCTCGACAGCGGAGCTGTGACAACTGCGGATACGTTCTACTGCGAGGGTTCTATGGAAGTGCCCGGACGTGACACGCTGATGTGCTGGGCCAGTTACGGCCACGGCACCCAGACGCTTGCCGAAGCGGCACAGAACTCCTGCAACGTGGCATTCACCAACATCGGCATAACGATGGGTGCGGAGACATTCTGGGATTATATCGGCGCTTTCGGATTCTTTGAGAAGACCGGGATCGATCTCACCGGCGAGGCGGACAGCCTCTGGTGGTCAAAAGACGTCTTCTGTGACAGCTACAACCTTTCTTCGCTCGCCGCCGCGTCGTGGGGCGAGACGTTTACGATAACGCCCATCCAGATGGTCACGGCAATGTCCGCGGTATGCAACGGCGGTTATCTCATGAAGCCGTACGTGGTCAAAAGCATTTCAGATGCCGAGGGCAACGTCGTCAAAGTCAACGAACCTGAGGTGATCAGGCAGGTAATCAGCGGAGAGACGTCCCGCACGGTCAACAAGATACTGGAGAGCGTCGTATCCGAAGGCACGGGCAAGAACGCTTACGTTGCCGGATACGGAATAGCAGGAAAGACCGGTACCTCGACGAATACAGTTCTTGAGGCGATGGGCGGACAGTCATATATACTTTCGTTCTGCGGCTATGCGCCGGCGGATGATCCGCAGGTCATCGTGCTCGTGCTCCTCGACTCTCCGGGCAGCGGTACAGACGTTTATCCCAGCGGAGGAAACATGGCTGCTCCCGTAGTCGGCAGCATAATCACCGACGTCCTCGACTATATGGGATACGAGCCCAGATATACGTCGGAAGAACTTGAGATGATCGACGTCAAGGTGCCCAACGTAGCGGGCATGAGCGTCGAAGACGCGACTGACGTCCTGAATCATGACGGGTTCTCGGTCCGCATCATCGGAGAGGGAAGCAGCATTTCGGACCAGCTCCCGGCGGCTCACTCGAAGATAGCTCCCGGTTCGGAGATACTCCTCTATACGGAGTCGAATGCACCTGACAAGCTGACTACAGTGCCTGATCTCAGCGGGATGTCGTACTCGACGGCGCAGGAACGTCTTGAGGCGGTCGGACTGTTCATTGAGAGCAGTTCGGGCGCAACGGATACTTCGACCGTCGTCAGCACCCAGTCGTCCGAACCCGGCAGCAGCGTGCCGTACGGAAGCGTGATCAAGGTCACGCTCATCGACAGCAGTATCCAGGGGCATTACTGATACACACGGAGGTCGCGAAATGAAGCTTTCGGAGATAATAAAAGAGATCGACGTGATCCGCATGACCGCGGATCCGGAAACGGAGATAACCGGGATAAGCTATGATTCCCGCAGCACCGCCCCGGGCGATATGTTCGTCGCAGTGACGGGATATGAGAGCGACGGGCACAGATTCATAGGGTCCGCTGCTGAACGCGGGGCCGTATGCGTGCTGTGCGAAAGGGAACCGGAGACAGACATACCGTACATACTCACATCCAGTACCAGACGCGGGCTTGCACTGGCCTCGAAGAGCTTTTTCGGCGACCCTACATCCTCCATGAAACTGGTGGGCGTCACCGGAACGAACGGCAAGACTACGACCACAACGCTCATAAAGACGATAATTGAGAAGACTCTGGGCGCTAAGGTCGGGCTAGTAGGGACAAACGGCAACATGATCGGCGATACGTTCCTTCCTACCGAGCGGACGACGCCTGAATCCTACGAACTGTACAGGCTTTTCCGGGAGATGGCAGACGCGGGGTGCGGATATGCCGTCATGGAGGTGTCTTCGCATGCGCTGTATCTGGACCGGGTCTGCGGACTGACGTTCGAGGTCGGCGTGTTCTCGAACCTCACCCAGGACCATCTGGATTTTCATAAGACTATGGACGCCTACGCGGAGGCCAAGGCAATCCTCTTCACAAAATGCCGCCGCGGACTCGTAAACATAGACGATCCTTACGCGCAGGTGATGCTCGACGCGGCGACCTGCCCGGTGATGACATACTCGGTCGAAAACGACAGCGCGGATCTGGTGGCAAAACGTCTGCGCATGCATGCCGACAGCGTCGAATTCTGTGCGCTGACTACAGGAAACATCGAGGCTATAAG
The DNA here is from genome assembly GCA_017619535.1 of Oscillospiraceae bacterium. GTDB lineage: Bacteria > Bacillota > Clostridia > Oscillospirales > Oscillospiraceae > RGIG8048. The sequence goes on from JAFZSD010000078.1 coordinate 18,559, forward strand.
GCTGGGCATACCCGGCAGGTTCTCGGTATACAACGGCCTTGCTGCTTACGGCGCGTGTATCGAGCTCGGCATCGCGCCCGAGAAAGTAGCAGCGGCTCTCAACGAGTGCCACGGAGTCAAGGGAAGGGCGGAAGTGGTGCCGACCGGCCGTGATTTCACTATTCTCATAGACTATGCGCACACTCCCGATGCTCTGGAGAATATCATCACGACCGTCAAGGAAGTCGCAAAGGGGCGTACAGTGACGCTTTTCGGATGCGGCGGGGACAGAGACCGGACCAAACGCCCGATAATGGGCCGTATCGCGTCGGAACTTTCCGACTTCGTGATCGTAACGTCCGATAATCCCAGAACAGAGGAGCCCGGCGCGATAATATCCGACATCCTGGAGGGAATGAAAGAGACAGAGACACCTTATGTGGTGATCGAGAACAGGCGGGAGGCGATCGCCTGGGCTATAAAGAACGCACAGCCGGACGACGTGATCATCCTTGCGGGAAAAGGACATGAGACATACCAGATACTGGGCAAGGAAAAGATACACTTCGATGAACGCGAAGCAGTCGCCGAGATACTGGCTGAGTAAGACGGAGGGATTGTTATGATCTGGAGAACGCTTGTTTCATGTCTGATCTCGCTGCTTGTAACGGTCGGTGTGGGGCTGATACTTATTCCGGCGCTCCGAAGGATGAAGGCCGGACAGTCCATACGGGAGGACGGGCCGGTTTGGCATATGTCGAAACAGGGCACGCCTACCATGGGCGGGATAATGTTCATCGTCGGCATCGCCGTCGCGATATTGACGGCGGGATTCAAAGGCTTTCTCGAGGGAGAGAACGAGCATCTTTTCGTGTTCATATTCGCGCTCGTATACGCGGCCATCGGATTTCTGGACGACTTTGAAAAACTCAAAAAGAAGCAGAACCTGGGTCTTACGGCAAAACAGAAATCCCTTCTGCAGGTCGTGGTCGCCGTCGCGTTCATACTTTTTCTCCGGCTCAGGGGGATCATTACGCCGAATCTGTATATCCCGTTTTTCAACACATATCTGAAGCTGCCCGAGGTCATTTACTTCATATTCGCCGTGTTCGTCGTAGTGGGCTGCGTCAATGCCGTCAACCTCACGGACGGAGTGGACGGACTGGTATCCGGCGTCACCATTCCGGTGGCGGTTTGCTATGCCGCGATCGCGTTTATCTGGGGGAGGACATATCTCGGCGTTTTCGCCGGCGCGCTGGCCGGGGGACTCGTAGGGTTCCTGATCTTCAACTTCCACCCTGCAAAAGTCTTCATGGGCGATACCGGATCGCTGTTTCTCGGCGGTGCGGTCTGCGCCATGGCGTTTATGATGGACATGCCGCTCATACTCATCCCGCTTGGGATAGTGTATATAGCGGAGACGCTGTCGGACGTGATACAGGTCGCATATTTCAAAGCGACGCACGGCAAGCGGTTTTTCAAAATGGCGCCGCTCCATCACCACTTTGAGATGTGCGGCTGGAGCGAATACAAGCTTTTCGCTGTATTCACTGCGGTATCGGCCGTATTTGCGGTCATATCCTACTTTGCTGTGTCAGGCAGGTATCTGCCGTAAACGGTTTTTTTACGGAGAGAGGTGAAGGCATTGGAGGACAATACATTCACAGAGTACACTGACGGCAGGAACCTTCAGCAGAGCCGTCTCAAGGACTACGGGAACAAAGGAAGGAGCCGCACCGCCGCAAGGCGCGGCCGGATCGATCTGCCGTTCTGTGTCCTGACTATCGTGATACTGGCGATAGGAGTAATAATGGTCCTCTCCGCGAGCTTCGCGCGCTCGTACTATACAACGGGAGATCCTGTATACTACTTTGCGCGGCAGATGATATTCGCCGTTTCGGGAGTTGCCCTTATGCTCATCGTATCCCGGATCAAAGTGTCGACGTTCCGCCGATTCGCCTTTCCTCTGCTTGCCGTTTCCATTCTCCTCCTGGCTGCCGTGCCGTTCATAGGAGTCTCCGAAGGAGACGTGACCCGCTGGATATCTCTCGGATTTACGACTTTCCAGCCTTCGGAGATAACAAAACTGGCGGAAGTGCTTGCATTTGCGGCAATGATCTGTACATACAAGGACAAGATGAAGACTTTCCGCTACGGCGTTCTTCCGTTCGCCGTAATAGTGGCTGTCATCGTCGGCCTGCTGTATATGGAGCCGCATCTCTCGGCGGCTGTGATAATCTTTGCGATAGCGGTCCTCATGATGTTCGCAGGCGGAACGAAGATGGGCTGGTTCGCACTTCTCGGCGGAGTCGTGCTCGTCCTCGGACTGCTCACGCTCACGAAATTCGGCTACGCATCCGACCGTATAGCAGCCTGGCGGCATCCTGAGGACGACCCCATGAACAAAGGCTTCCAGATACTCCAGTCGCTCTATGCGATAGGATCCGGAGGACTGACGGGGCTCGGCCTCGGGCAGGGGAGGCAGAAGTATCTGTACCTGCCGGCAGAACACAACGACTACATATTCGCAGTCGTCTGTGAGGAACTCGGATTCATAGGCGCGATGCTGATCCTCGTGCTCTTCGCGCTTCTCATAATAAGAGGCTTCTGGATCGCTCTGCACGCAAACGACAGATACGGTTCGCTGGTTGCGACGGGACTGACGGGGCTTCTGGCTATACAGGTCTTCCTGAACATCGCCGTCGTCACGAACCTCATACCCTGCACAGGCATATCGCTTCCGTTTTTCAGTTACGGAGGAACGGCATTGTGGATACAGCTCGTGGAGATGGGAGTGATACTCTCAATATCCAGGGAGATACCAGTGAGCAAGGAGGAGGAAACATGAGATTTCTCTTCGTATGCGGCGGAACGGCCGGGCATATCAATCCCGCTCTTGCGATAGCGGGAGAGCTCCGCAGCAGGATGCCCGACGCCGAATTCCTTTTCATAGGTTCAGGCAGGGAACTTGAGAACAGGCTAATACCTCAGGCCGGCTTCAGGATGACGAATATATCCGCCGGCGGGTTCTCACGTGATAAGAATATCGGGGGACTGAAAAAGAATCTGGATTCAGCCCGCAAACTGGTCTCCGGAACGGTCCAGGCCAGGAAGATACTGAAAGACTTCAGACCTGACGCGGCAGTGGGTACAGGAGGATACGTCTGCTATCCCGTGCTTAAGGCGGCTTCAAGGATGGGCATCCCCACCATCGTCCATGAGTCCAACGCCGTGCCGGGGCTCACCACTAAAATGCTGTCCTCATCTGTCGACAGGGTGCTGACGGCGTTCCCGAACATGGAGAGTCTCTATAAAAAGCCTGAACGCGTGGTAATGACGGGAACTCCGGTAAGAAGCGGTTTCTCAGCGAAGAAAAAAGAAGATATCAGGCATGAGCTCGGCCTTCCGGACGGTCCCGTAGTCGTTTCTTTCTGGGGATCTCTCGGCGCAGCCCGGATGAATGAGATAATGGCCGATATGATAGCCAGGAACGCAAGTGAAAAAGCCTTTTATCACATACACGCCACAGGCGGAGGAGAAAACGGCGTTGAAAAGATGAAGTCGGCTCTCTGTGAACGCGGTATTACCGGACTGCCGGAAGAACTTGATCTCCGCCCGTATATAGACGATATGCCTGCCGTTATGAGCGCGTGCGACCTCGTCCTGTGCAGGGCGGGCGCTTCGACGCTGGGAGAGCTCTCGTCTATAGGTAAACCGGCGGTGCTGGTCCCGTCCCCGAACGTTACGGACAATCACCAGGAAAAGAACGCCGCTGCGCTGGCGGCTGCCGGCGGAGCGGTGATGATAAGGGAGTCGGAGTGCACTGCGGACGGACTGTTCGAAACAGTAACGGGACTGCTCGCGGACAGAGACAGACTGGACGGGATGTCGGAAAAGCTTATGTCCATGGGATCTGCAGACGCTTCTGCGCGTATAGCGGATATGATACTTGAAATGTGCGGAACGGACTGAACGGGCCGGCCGCGGCTGAAGATGGATTCAGACCGGAAGGAAGGAGATGAAAAGGATGGCGGATGAGAACGGCAGAGCAGGACGCGAAAGAACGAGACGCAGGAGATCAAGCGGCCTTATTGTTTTTCTAACTATACTTTTCATCGCCGTGATAGGAATCGTCGGCGCAGCGATATTCTTCCGTGTATCCGAAGTGGAGATCGAGGGAGAAAGCAGATATACAGACGAACAGATCATCAGTGCCTCCGGTATCGAAATCGGCGACAGCATGCTCATGCTCCGGGGAGGGCCTTCCGAGGAAGCAATAAAATCAGAGATGCCTTATATAGGTAACGTTTCGATAGAAAAACAGTATCCGGGCAAGGTAGTGATAAAGGTCGATGAGAGAGCCGCCGTAGCATGTATGCGTGTGGGCAATGAGACCTGGCTCCTCGACTCGAATCTCAAAGCGCTCGAAGTGACAGACGGACTGGCGGTAAAAACGTATTCCTTCATTAAGGGGTTTACTACAGCGAAGGCGTCCGCAGGACATGTTCTCAGCGTAGGCGAAGAAGAGAAAACAAAGCTCCGCTATGCTTCCGAAGTCCTTTCAAGTCTTGAAGAACTGGGGATAATCGGAGACGTCACGCTTGTAGACGTATCGAACATAAGCGGTATAACCGTGGAGTACCAGAACAGGTTCAAAGTAAAGCTCGGTACTGGCGAAAACATCGGGCATAAGCTCGCCAGACTCGACGGGATAATCCCTTATCTGGATGACGACGACAGAGGCGTCATCGACGTCTCGGGAGACTCTGAATCGTACTTTATTCCGGATTGATTTACCTGCCGGCAGCAGCGCAAAACGAGGTCTGATTTACATAAAAAAGACGTCGGACAAAAAAGTAACAAAAAAGTCGCGAAAGTAACAAAAAAATTACAAAATTGATGATGTAAACTATTGACCTGTTTATAAAATCGCGTTAGAATACTAACACTGAACCGTAAAAATGAGAATGAAGCAGGAACAGTTCTCGCTGTATTACGTCAACTGCCTGCATTATAAATATTATAGGGGGATTTAGAGATGGCCTTTTCACCTGAAACCGGTCCGGACAATGTAGTAATCATCAAGGTAGTCGGCGTGGGCGGCGCCGGCAACAACGTAGTAAACAGAATGGTGCAGTCGGGCTCCCAGGGCGTCGAATACATCGCGATCAATACGGATAAGCCCGCGCTTTCCGTTTCCAACGCAGATCAGAAGATCCAGATAGGCGAAAAGCTGACTCACGGACAGGGCGCAGGCGCCGATCCCGAGATCGGCAAGAAGGCTGCTGAAGAGAGCCGCAACAACATCGCAAAGGCACTCGAGGGCGCCGATATGGTGTTCCTTGCCTGCGGTATGGGCGGCGGCACCGGCACCGGAGCTTCTCCTATCATCGCGGATATAGCCAGAGAGGCCGGTATCCTTACTGTCGCAGTCGTAACGAAGCCGTTCTTCTTCGAGGGCATGCGCAGAATGAAGATCGCCGATGAAGGCATCGCCACGCTTCTCGGCAAGGTCGATTCTCTATTCGTTATCCCTAACGACCGCATCAAGGTCGCTACAGATCAGAAACTTACGATGAGCAACGCGTTCGCCATCGCCGACGAAGTGCTGCTCCAGGCCGTTACCAGCATCTCTGACCTCATTAAAAATACCGGTTTCATCAACCAGGACTTCGCAGACGTTACGTCCATCATGAAGGATGCCGGATATGCCCACATGGGCGTTGGCCGCGCTGCCGGCAAGGGCAAGGCGGAGGACGCTGCACGCGGTGCTATCGAGAGCCCGATCATGGAGACTTCCGTGAAGGGCGCGAAGGGCGTCCTGTTGAACATCACCGGTTCGCTCGATATGGGTCTCGAGGATGTCGAGGCTGCTGCCGCTCTCGTTCAGGAGGCTGCTCATCCCGACGCCAACATCATCTTCGGTACCAGCTTCGATGAGACGATGGACGACGAGATCCGTGTGACCGTCATCGCGACCCGCTTTGACGAGAAGGCCAAGACGGAGGAAAAGAAGACCGCCGGTCTTGCCGGCGCTGTTGAAAAGCCGGCAGTGAAAGCCGAAGCTCCTAAAGTCGAGGACGAGGATCCGTTCGTAAAGCTTCAGGAGATATTCAATTCCCATTGATCGGATACCCTTTGAGGGCAGGCAGATTAAACTGCCTGCCCTTTTGTTTTGAAGGTGATATGATTTGGACGACTGTTTTGATATAAAACTCAGCAGCGAAGAGCTCCGCGACATGTCAAGCCTTGCGCTTGCACATGTCGGAGACGCCGTATATGAGCTCCTTGTTAGAGCATACGTCTGCCGTCAGGGAGAGGTGACTTCGAACGCCATGCACCGCGCAACGGTGTCTTACGTCTCGGCAGGCGCTCAGGCGCACGCCATGAACGTTATAGAACCGCTCCTGACAGACGAGGAGCAGACCGTATACAAACGCGGACGCAACGCACATGTGAACTCGGTCCCGCACGGTTCGACCATAGGCGAGTATCATGCGGCGACCGGACTCGAAACTCTGTTCGGATGGCTTTACCTGTGCGGCAGAAGGGACAGGATCGGAACTCTGTTCTCCGCCGCAATGGACGGGGTGAACAGCGATGCCACTTGATTCAGTATGCATATCCGCGCTGGTGCGCGAACTCGGGGCGGAGACTGACGGGATGCGTGTGGACAGGGTCCAGCAGCCGGAACGCGATACGGTCGTTCTGTCGGTCCGCAAACAGAGCGGAGCGGGAAAGCTTTTGATATGTGCCGGGACAGGAGACGCCCGCATACATTTCACTTCGGCGTCTTTCGAAAACCCTCAGCAGCCTCCAATGTTCTGCATGCTTCTCAGAAAGCATCTTACGGGCGCCAGGATAACGGATATCTCCCAGTGTGATATGGAGCGCATGGCGGACATAACGTTCGATACGACCGACCAGCTCGGCGACACATGTAAGAAACACCTTATCGTTGAACTTATGGGGCGTTACTCGAATATCATCCTCACTGACGGCGAAGGACTTATCGTCGACTGCCTGAGGAGGGTGGATGCGACGATGTCCGAAAAACGGCAGGTACTGCCCGGACTTCTATACAGGCTGCCTCCGCCGCAGGATAAGACAGATATGTTCTCCGGCCCCGAGCCGGATCTTGAGGCTCTTGCCTACGGCTCAGCCGACATGCCGGCCGACAGGTGGCTCGTGAGCGTATTCAGCGGAGTATCTCCGCTCATATGCCGGGAACTCGCTTTCCGTGCGTGCGGAGAGACCGACATGCCTTTATCAGTGATCCGCTCACGCGGACTTCTGGCCGCGCTTGGAAGCGAGATCGCAGAACTCAGAAAAAGACGTGAGGACGGATCTCTTGAGCCATATATGCTGACGGACGCCGACGGCTGCCCGGCAGATTTCTCATGCATACCAGTCCTGCAGTACGGCAGCGCGCTCAAGTGTGAAAAAGTCCGGTCATTTTCAGAGCTGCTGGATGAGTTCTTTACTCGCCGCAGTTCGATCCAGCATATGAAGCAGCGTTCGGCAACGCTCCTGAAGACGGCCAAGAACGCCCGCGACAGGTCGTCGCGCAAGCTCGCGCTTCAGAAAACGGAACTGGAGAACACTAAAGGCCGCGAGAGGCTCCGCGAATTCGGGGATATCATAACGGCGAACATCCACAGGATGGACAGATCCATGACCGTGCTCGTGGCCGATGATTTCTATTCTGCGGAAGGCGGCACGTGCGAGATAAAGCTGGATCCGCGCAAGACACCGCAGCAGAATGCGGCAAAGTATTATAAGGATTATACAAAAGCCAGAAACGCGGAAAAGTATCTGACCGAACAGATCGGCGCCGGTGAGACAGAACTGGCCTATCTGAACAGTGTCATAGACGAGATCGAGCGCGCAGAGAGCGAGAGCGATCTCACAGATATACGCCGAGAACTTACGGAAGCCGGTTATATCAGGGAGGAACGCGGCAGACAGAAACAGAAGCCCCGCACGACACAGCCCATGCGTTTCGTATCCGATACCGGATTTGAGATACGGGTGGGGAGGAACAACGCGCAGAACGATCAGCTGACGTTCAGGAGTTCAAGAAGGGCTGACCTATGGCTCCACACGCAGAAGATACACGGATCCCACGTGGTGATCTCCGCTGAGGGGCGCGAAGTGGATGATACGACGATAGCGCAGGCGGCGGCTCTGGCAGCCTGGTATTCGCAGGGACGGGGGTCAAAGAACGTCCCCGTAGATATCACAGAGATACGTCATGTGAAAAAGCCCTCGGGTGCGAAACCTGGTATGGTCATATACACTGATCAGAGGACCGTAGTCGCTGATCCCGACGAAAAACTGGCAGACAGGCTCAGACAAAAATGATACAAAAAGGCTTTTGTGTAACATGTATTCCATTGAAAAAACAGGCCGTGCTGTGATAAAATACCATCAATTGATAATATTGTTTCAATGCTTCAGGCAAAACAGATATTTGGAGGGAAACAAATGAGCGAGCCCAAGTACAAGAACCTTTTCAAGCCGATAATCCTCGGCAACCAGTTTTTCAAAAACAGACTGTTCGCCTCGCCGCAGGACAATCCGGATCTGACGATCAATCATTCCCTGACCGACGATGCCAGAGCTTTCTATGAAGCCAAGGCGATCGGCGGTTTCGCGTCCGTATGTATAGGCGATTTCATGGTAGACAGCGTAAAAGGCTACAGTCATCCGTTCCAGCTCGACGGCAACGGACTGATGGGACAGGCCAGCCTGACCCGCCTTGCCCATGACATCACGAAGCACGGCGCCGTCGCCACTGTGGAACTCAACCATGCGGGCCACATGACGAACTCGATCGAAGACGGCGGATTCGTTTACGGAGTCGCCGACGGCGTGCGTCCCGACGGCACGCCCACCAGAGCCTACAGCGAGGAACGTATTGAAGAGATCATAAACCTTTATATCAGGGGCGCTCAGCAGGCGCTTCGCAGCGGTTTCAATATGATCACTCTTCACGGCGGACACGCCTGGCTCATGGCTCAGTTCATGTCCTCCAAAGAGAATACACGCACTGACAGATGGGGCGGCAGCTTTGAGAACCGCATGAGGTTCACCCACGCCGTCATCGACGGTATCCGTAAGGTCGCAGGCAGAGCGGTACCGATCGAGATCCGTATCAGCGGCACTGAGTGGGTGCCTCAGGGTTACGATTTCGACGAGGGCATTGCGATCGCCAAGGATCTCGACGGCAAGGTCGATCTGATCCATGTTTCGGTCGGACACCACGACTACGAGATGGGCATGATGCGTACGCATCCGACTATGTTCCTCGAC
>JAFZSD010000079.1 GCA_017619535.1 Oscillospiraceae bacterium
CAGAGCGACATCTACGACGAGTTCCTGCCGAAGCTCGTCAAAGAGGGCGGCTACCTCTGCACCGCAGAAGAGACCAAGGCTCTCGAGGCCATGATGTTCCCGGGCGGCAAGTTCAACACCAAGGTCTCCGCTCAGACCGCTCAGACCATCGGCGAGATGGCCGGCATCAAGATCCCCGATGACAGGACCTTCATCATCTGCGAATATGACGGTTTCGGACTTGCCGAGCATCCGCTGTCCAACGAGAAGCTCTCCGTCGTCCTCGCTGTCTACAAGAGAGACACCCTCGACGAGATGATCGAGTGCGTCAACAACATCCACGAAGTATGCGGCAAGGGCCACAGCTGCGGCATCCACACCACCAGCCGTGAGAATGCTCTCAAGCTCGCTGAGAAGACCTTCACCTCCAGAGTCATGGTCAACCAGGCAACCAGCCAGGCCAACAGCGGTAACTGGAACAACGGCATGCCGTTCACCCTCTCCCTCGGCTGCGGCACCTGGGGCGGCAACAGCGCTTCTGAGAACATCACCTACAAGCACTTCCTCAACACCACCTGGGTCTCCTTCCCGATCGAAGAAGTCGTTCCTGACGATAAGGACCTCTTCCCGCACTTTGAGAAATAAACTCACTCTATTCCAATCGACTAGGAGAATAGCACATGAACAAAAACGAACAGCTGCAGCAGCTTAGAGCGGACCTGGCTCTGGGCGGAGGCGAAAAGAAGATAGACTCCCAGCACGCCAAGGGCAAGCTGACAGCCAGAGAGCGTCTCAATCTGCTCTTTGACGAGAACAGCTTTGTCGAGCTCGACGCATTCGTTACAAGCAGATGCACCGATTTCGGCATGAAGCCCCATCCCGGCGATGGCGTCGTTACCGGCTACGGCCGCATAAACGGCAGGATGGTCTACGCTTTTGCTCAGGACTTCACCGTCAGCGGCGGTTCGCTCGGCGAGTACCATGCCGAGAAGATCGTCAAAGTACAGGACTACGCGCTTCAGAACGGCTGCCCGATCGTATGTCTTTGGGACTCCGGCGGAGCCCGTATCCAGGAAGGCGTCAACGCTCTCTACGGCTTCGGCAAGATCTTCTACCGAAACACCATTTCTTCCGGCGTGATCCCGCAGATCTCTGCGATCATGGGCCCCTGCGCTGGAGGCGCGGTGTATTCTCCCGCAATAACGGATTTCATCTACATGGTCGATAAGACTTCCTACATGTTCATAACCGGTCCGGACGTCATCAAGTCCGTGACCGGCGAGAACGTGACCCAGGAGGATCTGGGCGGTGCCAGATCGCACAACGCCAAGAGCGGTGTTGCGCACTTCATGGCGAAGGACGACGCCGCCTGCATCGAGCACATCAGACTTCTCCTCTCGTATCTCCCCTCCAACAACGCCGAACTGCCGCCCAGCTTCGCTCCCGCAGACGATATAAACCGTCTGTGCCCGGAACTGGACGACATCGTGCCGGATAATCCCAACAAGCCGTACGATATGTACACCGTTATCCGCAGCGTAGTCGACAACGGCGAGATCGTAGACGTACAGCCGCTCTACGCTCCCAACATCATCACCTGCTTCGCCAGAATGGGCGGCAAGACTGTCGGCATCATCGCCAACCAGCCTAAAGTCCAGGCCGGCTGCCTCGATGTCAACGCGTCTGACAAAGCGGCGAGGTTCATCCGCCGCTGCGATGCGTTCAACATCCCGCTGGTGACCTTTGTCGACGTTCCCGGCTTCCTGCCCGGAACCGCTCAGGAATACGGCGGCATCATCCGCCACGGCGCCAAGATGCTCTACGCCTACAGCGAAGCCACTGTCCCGAAGGTGACGATCGTTACCAGAAAGGCATACGGCGGCGCATACATCGGCATGTGCTGCAGAGCTCTGGGTGCGGACCTTGCATTCGCTTGGCCGACTTCTGAGATCGCAGTCATGGGCGCCGAGGGCGCGGCAAACATCATCTTCAAGAACGAGATAGCAAAAGCGGAAGATCCCGAGCAGCGCCGCAAGGAGAGGATCGAGGAGTACAGAGAAAAGTTCTCCGGTCCTTACAAGGCGGCTGAGATGGGCTACATCGATGACGTTATCCTGCCTTCCGAGACGAGGGTACGTATCATCAATGCCATTGACGTCTGCGCCGGCAAGCGTGAATCGTTGCCTGCCAAGAAGCACGGCAACATCCCGCTCTGATCCGCGCAGGAACCTGAAAAGTGAGGTGTAGTCAATGGACCTAATGGCCATGATGAAGGACCCTTCCCTCTTTGAAACGCTTTCTTTCGGTCAGAAGATGACCGGCGGACTGTACACCATGATCCTTGGTCTCGGAATAACATTTATAGCGCTCATAGTCCTTATGTTCGCGACCAAGATCATGCACGGTATCATGTCCCGCAAGGCTAACAAGGAAGCTGCAAAAACTGCCGCACCGGCTGAATCGCTCCCTACGACAGCCGCCGCCGCTAGAACGGCGACGGCGGCGGTCGTCGAAGACGATGACGAGATAATCGCCGTCATAACCGCGGCGGTCGCTTCCCTCACCGGGGGCGCCGGTATCGTCAAAAACATCTACCGTGCACCGGTCGAATCCGGTTGGACGGCAAGCGGCAGAGAAGAGCTCTTCGGCAGCCGCAGAATCTCAATTCAGAAGAGGAGTTAAGTCATGAAGAAATACAACATCACAGTTAACGGCAAGGCGTACTACGTTGAAGTCGAAGAGGCCGGCTCCGCCGCCGCTCCGGCTCCCGCTGCTGCGGCCGCACCCGCCGCTGCTCCCGCTCCCGCTCCTGCCGCTGCCCCTGCTCCCGCTCCCGCTCCGGCTGCTGCTCCCGCTCCCGCGGCTGCTCCCGCCGCTGCCGGCGGTGCCACGATCACGAGTCCGATGCCCGGCACAGTCCTGAGCGTCGCCGTCAATGTAGGCGACACCGTCAAGGAAGGCCAGCTCGTCCTCGTGCTCGAAGCCATGAAGATGGAAAACGAAATCTTTGCTCCTGCTGATGGAGTCGTATCTCAGGTCGCTGTCTCCAAGGGCTCGACCGTCAACACCGGCGATCTCCTCGTCGCTCTGTAATCGGCCTCATCAGAAAGGAGTGCAAACATGTTAAACGCCATATCATCTTTCTTCAGTCAGAGTGGTATCGGCTCCGTCATCCTTGATTTTGGGACTCAGTACAAGTTCCTTATCATGGTTGTCATAGCATGTGTGCTTCTTTACCTCGCGATCGTAAAGGGATTTGAGCCTCTGCTGCTCATCCCGATCGCAATAGGCATGCTGCTCTCCAACCTGCCGCTTTCCGAGATGTTCCTTACCGCGGAACAGACCGGGCTCGAATCTGACGGCCTTCTGAAGATCTTCTACAAGATCTCCAGAATGGGCGTGTTCCCGCCCCTTATCTTCCTCGGGATCGGCGCTATGACGGATTTCGGTCCCCTGATCTCCAACCCGAAGTCCCTGCTGCTCGGCGCTGCCGCTCAGCTTGGCATCTTCCTCACGTTCTTCGGCTCTCTGGCGTTCGGCTTCAACGCTCAGGAAGCGGGCTCCATAGGCATCATAGGCGGAGCGGACGGCCCGACGGCCATCCTCGTCACCAGCTACCTCGCTCCTCACCTCCTCGGTGCCATAGCGATCGCCGCGTATTCCTACATGGCGCTCGTACCGCTTATCCAGCCGCCGATCATGAAAGCCCTGACGACGAAGGAAGAGCGCCGCATCAAGATGAAGCAGCTCCGCCCCGTTTCGCAGAAAGAGAAGATACTCTTCCCGATCGTCAGCACCATCGTCGTCGGTCTTATCGTTCCGACCGCTATACCGCTCATCGGTATGCTGATGCTGGGCAACCTGTTCAGGGAATCCGGGCTTACCAACCGTCTTTCAGATACCGCGCAGAACGCGCTCGTCAATACCGTCACTATCATGCTCGGCCTCTCCGTCGGAGCCTCGGCCAGAGCTGACGTGTTCCTCACCTGGAGCACCATCAAGATCATAGTAATGGGCGTCGTTGCGTTCGGCTTCGGTACTGCCGGCGGCGTCATCCTCGCCAAGATCATGAACCTTGTCTCCAAGGAGAAGGTCAACCCGCTGATCGGTTCCGCAGGCGTCTCCGCCGTTCCCATGGCGGCCCGCGTTTCCCAGGTCGTAGGTCAGAAGGAAGATCCTTCAAACTTCCTCCTGATGCACGCGATGGGTCCGAATGTTGCCGGCGTCATCGGTTCCGCTGTCTCCGCAGGCGTCCTGCTTGCACTGTTCAGATAATTCAGCGACCGCGTTCAACAACAAACACCCCGTTCACTTCGGTGAACGGGGTGTTTCCATATCTCTCTGCGCCGCTATTCATATATTGAGGTGCCGTGATCGTCAGGCGGTCCGGAAACAGAAAGACGCTTCCGTCCCGGGCTGTGATTTAAGATTGTTTTAAGACTTAGAGGTATAATAAATATAAACTGGGGCGATTATTTGATCTGCATCAGATCGCCAGCAGCTCTATTGCATTCAGGTACACTATCTTTTCAAACGTCTCTCTGCCGACCAGGGATTCCATGGTCCTGAGCTCGTTTCCTTCGTCGCTCCATGGTGAATCGGAGGCAAACAGTATCCTGTCCTCCCCATGCTTCTCCAGTATGCGCAGGAACTGATCATGAGGGTACCAGCTGAAGCCCATAGACGTGTCGAGCCAGACGTTCCCGCGCCCCGCAAGGAATCTTTCCACATCGTCCCATTGATTGAATCCGCCCAAGTGTGCGACGATCATTCTGAGTTCCGGTACGGCCTCGGATATCCGAGCGTACTGTGCGGGACTGCTCTTGAAAGGTCCCGGCATACTGAGATCCTCTCCTCCGTGGAAAAGGATCGGCAGTCCGACGGAGGCTGCGTACCTGTATATTTCTATCATCTTCGGGTCATCTACGACGAAATCCTGATACTCGGCGTGGAATTTGAGCCCCCGCAGTCCCAGTGATCTGATAAAGTCGATATCTGCCGCGGGATCCTCCGTATGAGGATAAATACTTCCAAAAGAGAGTATCCTGTCCGATGCGACTGACGCAGCCCACTTGTTCGTTCCTTCGAGCTGGTGCTGTTTCGTGACTATAGGCTGGAGAACGGCCATGTCCACGCCGTCTCTGTCCATGTTCTTAAGAATACCCGACACCGTTCCGTCCGAGTATATGCCGAACAGATCTCCCTTGAGTATCTTCATGACCGCTTTTTCGGCGAGTTCGTCCGGGAAAGCGTGTATGTGAAAATCGATCACCTTGGTGCCGTGGAACACTCTTCAACATCTCCGTAACAGTGATAAGTATATTATACCCGTCATGTCAAGCAGACCGGCCCCTCAAGGTTTACATGAAGATCAGGGAGATGTATACTGTACGCATCACTAGGAGAGGTTACTGCCATGTTCAAGTTCGGAAAGAATGCGGGTTCCGTACCCGTCGATATCGACCCAAATGCGGCACCTTCCGAGGATAAAGACGGAGAAGAACGCCGCTGTCCCCGGTGCGGAGCCGTCGTCCCGGCCGGCGCAGAAGACTGCGACAAATGCGGCGCCATCTTCGCGCAGACTGAGAAGGCCGACCTGTCGGATCCGCGAAGGTGCTGGTATTATGCCTACAGGAGCCGGTATAAAGGTCCGTATACAGCCGCCAAAATGGCTGAGCTCATGCGCGATACGACTATCCTGGAAAACACGATGGTCTGGAAAGACGGCGACAAATACGCACGCGCCGCTGCCGACTCCGCCTTTTCAGAGATCTTTCTCGAGGACATAGTCGCTCCTCCGGCGAAGCTTGTCAAAGACAACTATTTCGTCGCCTTCGCGGCTCTGCCGGCGATTTTATGTGCGGTGCTGTCCGTTTTTCTGAAGGCCTCTGTCCCAAGCTACATCATCCTTGCGGCCGTTTATGTTGTCCTTTCCGCAGTGTTTCTGCGCCTCGACAAGAAAGAACTGGAAAACAAGAATATTAAACTCGACGATTACGTATGGCTCGGGATCATCCTTGCTCCTATATATATGGTGCCCCGGCTTGGCAAAACGAGCAAACGCTACGCTTACATACTGCTCTGGGCAGTGTTGATAGTTATCTTCTTTTTCAGATGACAGGACCTGCATAAAGATCCCGGAAGATAAGCAGAACAGCCATGCATTGAAAGAGACCGAAAAGCAGAAGAGTTGATTTCACTATGAAAAAGAAACAATATATCGCATTCATCATCGCGATCATATCAACGGTTTCCTTCATGCTTTCGGCATGTTCATCCGGGGATATCGATATCATACCCGACAGCAGTCCTGAAGAGTCTTCCCCTCCGGTCATACCGACCGGATCCGAAACGAACGCCTATACTCCCGAATATGAACACCTGGTCCCGGCCGATATACCATATATCTTTACGCTGGATGAAGACGGCTGGCGCGAGTTCGGCATACCGTCTTCGTTTGACCTTCGCAGCGTAGATGTCGACGGCGACGGAGTCGGAGACCGCTGCTTCGTGACCAGCGTCAAACTTCAGCGCCCTTACGGAACGTGCTGGAGCTTTGCGGCTATTGCAGCTTCGGAGATAAGTCTTCTCGGTTCGGTATATCTTGGTGATCCCGACGCCTACAAAACGCTGGATCTGTCTGAAAAACAGATCGCCTATTTTTTCAAACAGCCGATCTCCGATGAAGACGATCCGCAGTACGGCGAGGGATACTATCCTGACGAAGGCACAAACGCTTCATACGATCGCGGCGGGGTCTCGTATACTGCGCTGTATCTGTTAGCAGAGGGAGTCGGACCTTCCGACGAATCCGAAAAAAAAGAACCTCTGATCTATAGGGGCACGAACGGCTATATCGAGAAACGTGTCATAGACGGCGAATACCGCGACTACTGCTACAGTTCCGAGGATGACTGGAGCATTCCCGATGAATACCGCTTCAACTACGATTACATCCTGACATCCGCGATCGTACTTCCGGACCCTGCGGATTACGTATTGAACAGATACGGCTACTGGGAATACGCATACAACGCCGAGGCTACGGAAGAGATCAAACTTCAGCTCCTTCAAAGGCGCGGAGTACATATACTGATGTACGGAGACCTGGCTGGCAGCGATGAGGAAGACTACTACGCTGGCTTATATCTTAATACAGATACATGGTCGCAATACACATGGGACAGCGTCATGGCCGATCACTCGGTCACTATCATCGGCTGGGACGACAACTACCCGAAGGAAAACTTCCTCGAAGGATATCAGCCGCCGGAAGACGGTGCATGGCTCGTCAAAAACAGCTGGGGATCGGGAGAAGAGGAATTCCCCAACGAAGGCAACGGTGAGTGGGGCATTTCTGTTCCCCTCAAAGACAGCGAATGGAATATCATGACAGACCAGAATGGTGAGACCATTATGGTCGGCTCGGGGTATTTCTGGGTGTCTTATTACGATCAGACGCTTTACGACCCCACGGTATTCATATATGAGGAAAAATCCGACGACTGTGATTACATCATCGAACAGCACGATTATCTGCCCTTATGGCGGTTCGAGGAAGAGATCTCCGATGCGGAGACGAAGACGGCAAACGTATTCATGGCGTCATGTGCGCAGAACCTCGACGCTGTCTCCTTTATCGCGCCGGTACACGATCTGACAGTTCACTACGAAGTATATCTGCTCCAGGAAGGCTTTGATGATCCGGAGGACGGGACTCTGGTCGCTGAGGGCGAGTCGGATCTCAGACATATGGGCTTTTATCGTGTACAGCTCGACGATCAGATCCTCTTACAGCAGGGGCAGTATTATTCCGTGATCGTCACGATGTACGACGGGGACGGGCGTTATTACAGACCCGTCAAAGAGGACTATGAGAACTATGAGGAGTTTCACGCAGTAGTCAATGAAAAGGAGAGCTTTCTGTACACATACGGCGACTGGGTGGATCTCGAGGAATACACATCTTGGGAATACGCCGTGGATAACTATCCGATAAAGGCATACAGTTTTGCTGTCGGCTGAACGGCTGACTTAAGGCTAAGCGATACGGATGAAGACGGTGAATGGGATTCATCTCTTCCCCGGCAAAAACCGAATCAGATATGCAAAGAGGAGCGGCCACGGCCGCTCCTCTTTTTAATACTGGTATGATTAGTGTTTAAGAGATCTGCGCATACAGATCGGGGTCTGTCCGTTTCAGAAATTCGTATATCAGCCGGATATCTCTGATGTCTTTTTCTCTGCCGAGTTCCCGCTTCATCTCGATCAGTCCCCTGACCGTTACGACCTGAAGGCCTTCGACGACCGCTGCGGAATCTTTCAGCCAGTTCTCGAAGATCTCTATATGCTCCCCGTACTTAAACGCCCTGCCGCCGCTTTCTGTGTATCCGCAGAGAAAACCGTCCCGTTCGAGCTCGTCCGCCATACTCTTGTTGCAGCCCAGGTCGATATCCGAGGTGTGCTCTCTTATTCCGTACAGCACCATCGCGGCGCCGGCAACGACCCAGTAATCCTCACGGGCATACGGAAACGTATTCAGTACTTCCAGAACTTCTTTTTTATCCATGTTCATGTTCATATCTCTCCGAAACCCGCTGCACTGAGCCGGCAGTATTTTAAAAGCCGTCTTTTAAAGGTCTTTCTTCATCACAGACCCGCCCTGCATCTGTTTTGCCGTCCCGTACCCGCATTTTCTGTACAGATCATATCCTGCCGGATTGTGATCCCAGACCAGGAGAGCGCTTCGAGCGCATCCGTCGTTTTTCGCGATCCGCTCCATTTCAGAGATTGCTGCCGTCGCGTAGCCTTTTCTCCTCTCATCCTCATGGATCAGAAAATCGTTCAGCCATACCTGTCTGATTCCGTCTTCCGTCTCATAGAAGAACCAGATCCATCCGACCCCGGTCCTTCTCTGACCGTCTTCGATCGTCATAAGGAACTGGCCTTCAGTCTCCGTGCCTTCCGGCAGCGATCCTTCAAAATCCTTTTCTGATTCCGAAAGCGCCTGTTCCCTGTCCAGGCCTTTTCCTCTGATCAGATCCTTCGCATAATCGGCGATGCTGTATTCTTTGAAGCGCTGGAATTCTTCACCGGTCATTTTTCTCAGTCTTACCATGGTGCTCTCCCGATTTCACGATCCCGCTGAAACGATGATCCTCTGAGACTCAGTTCCGTAACGGTCTCACCGCCGTCTGATCTCCCATCTTCAAAAACCCAAAGGAGGCGGCTTCCATGCGGAGCGCCTCCCTGTCAGAGCTTTCAGTATCACAGTTTGAGTTCGTCTAGGTATTCGTAACCGACCAGAAGCGGCTTTCCGTCGTTTATATCCAGAGAGGCCCGCCACCCGCGGCAGTTTTCCGCATACCAGGCGTAATAACCCATGTCCGGATACGCGAATCTGTTCATGACAGACATTATCGTACCGCCGTGTGCCAGTATAACGAGTCTGTCCGCGCCTTCCGCCCGCGCCTCTTCCAGCGCCGTCAGAAACGCCGCGGCAGCCCTGTCCTTGAAGTCGTCCAGATCCTCGCCCCCGGGGCACAGTCCGCTGCACATGTTGTCGACCCATTCGCGGTAGACGGGATCGTTTTCCATCTCATCCGGGCTTCTGCCTTCAAAGACCCCGAAATCCATCTCGCGCAGGCCTTCAAGTACTTTGAGTTCCGCCTCCGGGAAGAGTATCTGGGCCGTCTGCCGGGCCCTCGTCATCGGACTTATGTAAACCGTTTTGATGTCCGGAAACTTACCGCTGGCTTCGGCGGCGAGGATCCCCTCCTCACACAGAGGCTCGTCCGTCCTTCCGCCTATATAGCGTCTCTCCCTGTTGCCTGCAGTGCGCCCGTGGCGCAGAAGATATACTTCCATAGTTCAGCCCTTGATCACGACCGGAATGCCCGCGACTAGCCTGACGACCTTTTCGGCCTTCTCTGCAAGAGCGACGCAGAGTCTCCCCGTTGCCTCTCTCATATCACGGTCGGAACGTTCCAGTGGTATGACTCCGCTCCCAACCTCGCAGCATATGACAACGTCTTTCCTGAGGAGTTCAGGCAGAAGATCCATAGCTCTCCCGGGGTCTGCCGCAACGATGTCCTGAAGGTTCATCACAACGGGCCGGCCGTCTATCACCGCGTCGGCGATGTCTCCGTCCGAGTATCCCAGACCTTTTACGTATTCGCGCTTTCCTGAGGAGCGCGCGCCTATAACAAGTATCATAAAGCCGCCGCCTTTTCTATTATGACCATTACCGCCAGCATGCAGAGCTCCGCCGTCTGCAGGAACCACCCCGCCAGATCACCGCTCATGCCTCCGAACTGCCGGAGAGACATTATCCGAAGCCACAGCAGGCACAGAAGCGACGCGGCCACCATCGCGATCCCTATGGGAGTGAGTATAATCATACCCGCGGCTGACGCCGCAAAGAGGATCAGCAGGATGACTGCCGAGGTCTTCTTTTCAGCCGCCTCCCGGAACGCCGCGAGCAGCCCCTTCGATGCGCTCGTCGGGAAGAATATGACAGACAGGCCGCTCAGCGACCTGCTGAGGACGTGCATTATAGCGACGGGCAGCACTGCCCGAACACCGGGACCGGCCTCTGTCGCGAATGCGAAATATGCGATCGAATAGGCGCAGAGACTTATGACCGCGAACGCTCCCGAATGCGGGTCCTTCAGTATCTCGCGTTTTCTCTCCGGAGGCGCGTGGCTTGCCAGCGCGTCCGCCGTATCGCAGAATCCGTCAAGGTGTATGCCGCCCGTAACGGCTATAGGTATGACCGTCATGCCGGCGGCAAAGATCATCTTGCCGAGCCCCAGAAGGTCCGAAACGTATGCCCACAGCAGCAGCAGCGCGCCTATGACCGCCCCGACCAGCGGGAACGCCGCCAGCATATTCTTCATGTTCTTCTCATTCCATTCCACGCGCGGCATGGGTATGCGTGAAAACATGGAAAACGCTACCGCGATAGTCTTCAGCACTCCCACGGCAATTCTCCCTTCAGCGGCAGCGGTATCCCGCAGACCATCTCAAATACGGCGTCGAACCGCGCCGCAACTACTCTGTTTATCTCTCCGAGCGCGTCGACGTAGCGCATCGTCAGTTCGCCGTATCCCCCGCTGTCGCTTCCGACGTCGTTCGTCACGACGATGAGATCGGTGCTCTGTCTCTCCAGAGCCTCAATGCCCCGGAGGATCTCTGAAACGGTGTCTTCCCCGGCACCTTCAGGGTCGAACATCTCGTTTGCCGTAAGATTGCAGAGGCACTCCAGGAGCACTGTTCCGCGTTCGGGTATCATAAGTCCGGCTATGTCCGTATAGCGCTCTATCGTCTCGAAACCTTTTTCGGCCCGCATGGCGCGGTGACGGGCTATGCGTATCTCGCTCTCCTCGCCGTAGGGCTGCATGGCAGCTATATACCAGAGCTTTCCGCCGAACCTGACGGCGAGCTTTTCCGCAAACGTGCTTTTTCCGCCGGCAGATCCGCCGGTCAGCAGGATGCGCAAGGCGCGTTCCTCCCTTCGCTCACTGTGGAGTGTAGGCCTCCATACCTATACCGCTAAACGTGGACATCTCATCGTAAACGGCGAGAGCCATATCCAGAAGGGGCATGGCGCAGACAGCGCCGGTGCCTTCGCCGAGCCTCATCCCGGCACATATGAGCGGCTGAAGTCCGAGTTCATTGAGTACGGCCCGGGTAGCTGGCTCCGCTGACACGTGGCTTGCAAGTATCGCGCAGATGCATTCCGGGCACATCCGCACGGCTGTAAGCGCCGCCACGGCGCTTATGAATCCGTCTATCAGCACGGGCACTCTGTATACCGCGCCGCCGATAAATACTCCGGCAAGGCCGGCGATATCCAGCCCCCCGACTTTTGCAAGCGCGTCCAGCGCATCGTTTGGATCCGGGCAGTTGACGCTGATCGCCCGCTTTACGGCGGCGACTTTGCGCCTGAGCCCTTCGTCCGAAAGACCTGCTCCGCGTCCGACCATATCCTCGGGATCCGCTCGGAGCAGGACGGATGCCAGCGCGCTGGAAGTCGTCGTATTTCCTATGCCCATCTCGCCTGTCGCAAGAAGGCTGTATCCGCCGGTCCTGAGATCCCTTACCAGTTCTATTCCCGCCGAGACGGCCTGAGATGCCTGTTCCCGGGTCATAGCCGGGCCGGCGGCTATGTTCGCGGTACCGTCAGCGATGTGCAGATCTATGACATCTTCCGCTCTGCTTGCCATGCCGATATCTATCGGGAACACGTCGGCGCCGGCGATGTCGGCCATGCGGCACACGGAGGCGTCTCCTTTTGCTATGTTCCCGGCGACAAGCGCGGTTATCTCCTGTCCAGTCTGTGTGACGCCCTCGCAGACGACTCCGTTGTCGGCGCACATAACGATCACGCCGCGTCTGTCGATACGGACGTCGGCGGTGCCGGTGAGCCCGGCGATCTTCACTACCGCGCTCTCCAGAAGTCCGAGACTTCCGAGAGGCTTGGCGATGCTGTCCCATCTGGCCTGAGCCTTCTTCATCGCCTCCGCGTCGGGCTGTGCTATCATTTTTCTTGTCACATCTGCGTCAAACATCCGAAATCTCCCGTTATCATCTTTCTTCCGACTCCGGTCTCATGATTCCTCCGGGCCGTTTCCGCCGCCGCCGGAGTCTTTGAAGATGCCGCTCATTTTGCAGAAATACTTTATTATATCTTTTCTTGTGATTATCCCGACAAAGGAATCGTTGTCGTCCACGACGGGGACGAAATTCTGATTCATCGCCCGGTCGAACAGCTCCTCTACCGCGGCTGTTATCCTGACCGGCGGGTTTATGTTATGACCGATGATATCCCTCAGTCTTATATCCGTAACGTCTCTGGTATAGGTCTTGGTAACTCCGTCCTCGACCAGATACCACAGCAGGTCTCCTTCGCTGACGATGCCGGCGTATTTGCCCTCTCTCGTTATGACCGGTGTGGCTGAGAATCCGATCCCTCTCATCTTGCGCAGGCACTGATTTACAGTATAATCGTCGTACAGATATGCGACCTGATTCTTCGGCGTCAGAAAAAACGCAATATTCAAAGCAAACGCTCCTTCCAGAGTCCCGGGCGCCGTGTTCTTCTCATGTGATTATACCTCGGATCGGACATTCTGTCCATTCAAACACAGGATAATGTCATCGCTGTTAGGTGCAAAAATTGCTTTGATTTTTGACGTCCCGCATCGTATAATCATTATATGGAAACACAGTCGGCGGCCCGCGCCTTAAGGGACTGCCGTTAAAGAAAGGAAATCCATTATGAACATGATCTGGGGACCCGGCATACCGGGTTTTCTGCCGACCGACGTGATGACGGAGGACGAGATAAGGGAATACGGCGTGAGGATAGCGATGACCCACTGCCGCAACGACGGCTATGAGATCATAAACGCCCAGGCGGCTGAGAACGTCTGGCCGAACATCGTCGCGAAAAAGGACGGGAAACTCTGGTTCATAGCCGTCGCCACCAAGGTCGCTCCCGAATACGGCGCTCTCGAACAGGACGAGAAGGACAACCTCATAGAACATGCGGGAAAATTCGGCGCACAGGCTGCCGTGCTAAGCGTCAGCTTCGGCTCGAAGGATCCCGAACGTTTCAGCGAATCCATAGCGCTGCACGACGACGACTTTGTGGTCAGCACGGCGCCCATGGAGATCCTGAACCAGTGAACCATGAGAAAACGGCGGTGCTTTTACGCGCCGCCGTAAGTTTATTCGATGCTCTGACAGGAGACCGGTCATGAAACATATTAAGTACAACTCCCCTGTGGTGCTTACGTTC
Organism: Oscillospiraceae bacterium; assembly: GCA_017619535.1. Lineage (GTDB taxonomy): Bacteria > Bacillota > Clostridia > Oscillospirales > Oscillospiraceae > RGIG8048. The sequence continues at coordinate 13,784 of JAFZSD010000079.1, forward strand.
GCGCTCATATCTCTGGCGGTTCTGCTGCTGGGTATGCTCACGGGAGGCAAGCTCACGTCGCTTCTTTTCTGCGTGTACCGCGCGCCCCTCAGCGATCCGCTGACATACCCGCGGTTCTTCCTTCACGTTCTGGGCCACAGCAGTCTTTCCCACTATATGGGCAATATCCTGATGCTGCTCGTAGTGGGGCCTCCCCTTGAGGAGAAGTTCGGGAGCCGGTCCCTTCTCCTGGCAATAGTCATCACCGCCCTTATATCCGGGATCGTCCAGTTCGTCTTCTTCCCCCACACCGCTCTTCTGGGCGCCAGCGGCATCGTGTTCATGATGATAGTCATGCTCTCCATGACCGGCACGGAGAAGGGGCGCATCCCACTCACCATGATCCTCGTAGTCATCTTCTACATAGGTTCAGAGGTCGTCCAGGGACTATTCGTCGACGACAACGTATCCCAGCTGACCCACATCATAGGCGGCGCCTGCGGCGCTGTCATTGGGTTCTTCCTTTACAGGAAACACAGATGAGGGAGGTATCGTCATGGAAGAGATAAAGCCCGGCAGATACCGCCATTTCAAAGGCAACATGTACGAGGTCCTCTTTACGGCGAAACACTCCGAGACGCTGGAACCCATGGTCGTCTACCGTGCGCTGTACGGCGAACACGGGGTCTGGGTGCGTCCCGCTTCCATGTGGAACGAGACCGTTGAACGGGACGGAAAAACGTTCCGGCGCTTCACCCCTGTCGAAGACGACTAATCAACAGCAGCAAGGCAGAAAAAGTATTACCGGCGGGCAGCATTCACTATGCCGTCCGCCGGTATCGTTTTGTCGTATTTGGATTATCAGAAGAGGGACATCTGGCTCGTCTCCGGCATGTCCGCCAGCGCGCCCAGCGCCCGGAGCTGCTCGATGTTTGTCTTAGACAGTTTCGGGCAGCATTCCGACAGGTCGTCTGCTGAGATGAACGTCCTCCCCTTTCTGCCTTCCACGATATCTCTCGCTGCGGTCTCGCCGAGGCCGCTTATGGCGACGAAGGGCGGCAGGAGCCTGTTTTCCCCGACAGGCAGGAACTTTACGGCGTCGGAACCGTAAAGATCCATCGGAGCGAAATCAAATCCCCGTTTGTAGAACTCGTAGCACGCCTCCAGCGTCACCAGCAGATCCTCGTCCTTCGCCGTCGGGTTCGGGTTCTGCTTTATCTCGCGGATCTTGCCGAGCACGACGTCCTCTCCCTTTGTCATGACGGCCGCGTCGAAGCTGTCCTTCTGGCTGCGTCTGTAGAAGTATGCGCTGTAGAAAGCCAGCGGACGCTTGACCTTGAACCAGGCTATGCGGAACGCCATCATGACATAGGCGACCGCGTGGGCCTTCGGGAAGAGATACTGTATCTTACGGCAGGATTCTATGTACCACTCCGGCACTCCCAGAGACTGCATCTCCTCGACTATGCCGTCCGGCCACGATTTGCCTTTGTGGATGGCGCCCTTTCTGACCGACTCCATGAACTTAAAGGCGCGCTTTTCGTCCATTCCTCTGGATATGAGGTAGAGCATTATATCGTCACGGCAGCCGATCGTCTCCTTGACGGTGGCGACGCCGGACAGTATGAGCTCCCGGATATTTCCTGCCCATACGTTCGTTCCGTGGGAAAAACCGGACAGTCTCACGAGCGTATCGAAGTCCTCGGGTTTCGTGTCGCACAGCATCTGCCTCGTAAACCCGGTGCCGAACTCCGGTATGCCGATGGTGCCCGTTTCGCCGATTATGGGGTCTCCCGGCGCAAGGCCCAGCGGCTCCGGCGATTTGAAGATTGCCATCGTCTCGGGATCGTCGAGAGGTATCTCCCGTGCGTTTACGCCGGTCATATCCTCCAGCATCTTTATCATGGTCGGGTCATCGTGGCCCAACTCGTCGAGTTTAAGGAGGTTGTCCTCCATGCAGTGATACTCGAAATGGGTAGTGATGATCCCGCCCTCGCTGTCGTCAGCGGGGTGCTGGGCCGGACAGAAGTCGGTGATCTCCATGTCCTGCGGGATGACCACCAGCCCGCCCGGATGCTGGCCCGTCGTACGCTTGACGCCCGTACAGCCCAGAGCCAGCCTGTTCTCCTCGGCTTTGCTGAACGCCGCGCCGGTTATCTCCATGTACTTCTTGACGTAGCCGTGAGCCGTCTTTTCCGCCACCGTGCCTATGGTGCCGGCCCGGAAGACATGCTCCGCCCCGAACAGTTCGTTGGTATATCTGTGGGCGTTCGCCTGATACTCTCCCGAGAAGTTGAGGTCTATATCCGGCACCTTGTCGCCGCCGAACCCCAGGAACGTCTCGAAGGGTATGTCGAAGCCTTCCTTCTTATACTTTTCGCCGCAGACGGGGCAGTTTCTGTCCGGCATGTCCGCACCGCAGCCGTAACCGTGTCCGGACTCGAAATCCGTATGGTGGCACTTGGGGCACCTGTAATGGGCCGGAAGCGCGTTGACCTCGGTTATACCGGACAGGTATGCGACGATCGAAGAGCCCACGCTGCCTCTCGACCCCACGAGGTATCCGTGGGCGAGCGAGTCGGCGACGAGCTTCTGGGCGCTCATGTAAATAACGTCGTAGCCCCGGGCCAGGATGTCTCCCAGCTCCGTCTCCACACGTTTCCTTACGATCTCAGGCGGGTCGTCTCCGTAAAGCTCGTGAAGGCGGCCGTATACGAGAGCCTTCAGATCCTCAGCGCTGTGTTCGATCCTCGGAGGAAACAGCTTTTTCGGAGGAAGCGGCCGGACGACTTCGCACATGTCAGCGATCTTCCGAGTATTCGTCACCACGACCTCGTAGGCCTTTTCAGGTCCGAGATAGTCGAATTCGTCCAGCATCTCCCGCGTAGTGCGGAAGTAAAGAGGAAGCTGCCTGTCGGCGTCCTCGAAACCTTTGGCCGTCAGCAGGATGTGCCTGTATATCTCGTCCTCCGGCTCGAGGAAATGGACGTCGCCCGTCGCGACGCAGGGCTTTCCCAGTTCATGAGCAAGGGCAGTCACGCGGACATTGAACTCTCTGAGCTCGTCCTCGTCACGGGCACGGGGCTTTTCTCCGTAGAGCATGAACCTGTTGTTGGATATGGGCTGTATCTCGAAATAATCGTAGAACTCGCCAAGTCTCCGCTGCTCGAGACGGCTCCTGTGATCAGTTATTAGCCCGAATATCTCGCCTGCCTCACAGGCCGAACCGATGAGCAGCCCCTCCCTGTGCTCGAGTATGAGGCTCTTCGGCATTATGGGATAACGTTTGAAGTGTTCGAGATGGCTTTTCGTTATGAGCTTATACAGGTTCTTGATGCCCGCCTGCTCCTTGACGAGTATGATGATGTGCTTCGGTTTATATCTGCGGTTCTGGAGAGCGTCTCTGGTCTTTTCCGCCGTGAATCCGTTCAGCTGTCCGATATCCGTTATCCCGGCCTTTTTCAGTTTCCCGGAGAGCTTCGCGAGTATAAGCCCCGCAGTAACTGCGTCGTCGGAGGCCCGGTGATGCTCGAATTCGGGAAGAGACAGGAAGTTTGCCACCGTGTCGAGCCTGTGGGAACGGAGCTCCGGCAGCAGAGCACGTGAGATGGCAAGGGTATCGATATATCTCGGGGTGTACTGTATCCCCTCTCTCAGACATATCTCGTATATGAAACCGACGTCGAAACTGGCGTTGTGAGCTGCAAGGGGCCGGTCTCCGACAAAGTCGAGAAAAGCCTTGACGGCTTCCCGCTGGGATGCCGCGCCGCGGACGTCCTCGTCGGATATCCCCGTGAGCTGCGTTATGGAGGCCGGTATGCGCCGTCCCGGATCGACGAAAGTCTGGAACCTGTCAATTTCTCTGCCGTCTCTGAAAATGACCGCGCCGATCTCAGTGATCGCGTCTCGCTCGGGCGAGAGGCCAGTAGTCTCGATATCGAAGACGGCTATCTCTCCGTCTATGCTTCCGCAAAGATCTCCGTAGACAGCCAGCCTGTCGTCAATGTCGTTTACATAATATCCTTCCACGCCGTACAGGATCTTTATCTTGTCTCCTGCTGCTGAGAAGGCGTCCGGGAACGACTGGACGACGCCGTGGTCGGTTATTGCTATGGCCGGATGGCCCCACTTGATCGCCCTTTTGACGACTTCTTTCGTGTTTGTGGTCGCGTCCATGGCAGACATCTGCGTGTGCAGATGGAGCTCGACACGGGTCTCCTCGGCCGTGTCCTCGCGCGTCTCCTTCTCCGCCGGTACTATGCTGGATGGTTCCAGCGTAAGATCCGGGTCAAACCGTGTGTAAGTCAGCGTTCCGGTGACGGTCACGTACATCCCCGTCTTTATCTTCCCTGCTATATCGGCGGCGTTGTCCTCACGCATGAACTTCGACACGTGTACGGAACCGGTGTTGTCCGTCATATCGAAATCCAGCACCCAGGCATGGCTCTTCGGGATCTCCCGGGACCTCACTTCGAATACGGTCCCGGTGACGGCAACTCTGCCCATATCGATGTTGAGACCGGACATGGGCACCGTTTTCGTCTTAGTCGGCTTGCCCATGATCGCGCGCACGTTTTTCGGCGCGGCGTCTGTTTTAGAGCTCTTCTCCTCTTTTTTCGCACGCGGAAACACCGGCGTCACCTCGACCTTTGTAAGGCCGAATTCCCCGGCTATCCCGTCCTCGATCATCTTCAGTTCGACCGGCGCCGCCGGCGCGGCCATAAGCAGTTCGATCTTCATCGTCCTGCTTTTCCTGTCGACAGTCGCGGTCCTGACTTTTGAGTTTTCCAGCAGTGCTTCCAGCCCTCCGCCGTCGCGGCAGCAGGAGAACATCTCAAAAAACGGTACCGTCAAGCTCTGTTTCCTTCCTCTATCATCCTCAGCAGCTCAGAAACGAGCTCGCTGTTCGAAACCTTTTTTACGATCCGGCCTTTTCTGAAGAGAACGCCCTCCCCGTCTCCGCCGGCTATGCCGTAATCGGCGCGGGACGCCTCTCCCGGTCCGTTGACCGCGCATCCCATCACCGCGACGGTGATATCTCCTTCGTATCCGGCCAGCGCCTCCTCGACTTTTCCCGCTGTCTCTATGAGATCGATGCGGCAGCGGCCGCAGCTCGGGCAGGAGATGAGTTCGACGCCGCCGGTCCTCAGGCCTGCGGCCCGGAGAATCATTATCCCCGCCGTGATCTCGCGCTCAGGCGGTGCCGTCAGGGAGACGCGGATCGTATCTCCTATCCCTTCCGCAAGGAGCGCACCTATCCCGACAGCGGATTTGATTATTCCGCGGTATTCAGTGCCCGCCTCCGTCACGCCGATGTGGAGAGGATACTCCGTCATCTGTGACAGAAGCCTGTAGGTCTTTATCGTGGTGATCACGTCCGACGCCTTTGCGGAGATGCATATATCGTCGAAATCGAATCCGTTGAGCATCCTGACATTTTCCATCGCGCTCTCGGCCAGCGCCTCGGCCGTGGGCCCGCCGTACTTCGCAAGGATGCTCTTTTCCAGACTGCCGCTGTTTACTCCGACGCGGATCGGTATGCCTTTCTCACGGCATTTGTCGACGACTGCCTTCACTTTTTCCGCACCGCCGATATTTCCCGGGTTTATACGGATCTTGTCCGCACCTGCGTCCGCCGCGCTTAACGCCAGACGGTAGTCGAAGTGGATATCCGCCACGACCGGAATGGATATCCTCTTCTTAATCTCGCCTATAGCTCTAGCCGCTTCGATGGTGGGTACGGCAAAGCGGACGATGTCGCATCCCGCCCGCTCTAAACGCAGGGCCTGCTCCGACGTCGCCTGTATATCCTCTGTGTTTGTATTCGTCATCGACTGCACGGTCACCGGCGCTGCGCCGCCGACCGGCACTTTTCCGACTTTTATCTGTTTCTTAGCCATGGAACAGTTTCACCACGTCGCTGAACATAACGACGACCATAAGTCCCACCAGCAGCACGAGTCCCGCCGCGTGGATATAGCCTTCGTACTTCGGATTTATCTGTCTTCTGATTATCTTTTCTATGATCCAGGTGATCACAAGGAAGAATATCCTGCCGCCGTCCAGAGCAGGTATCGGCAGCAGATTCATCACAGCGAGGTTCACCGCGATGAACGCGCAAAGAAACGCTATATTGGATATAGCCGCGGCCACCGATGATGACGAATGTCCCATATCATTGATCGCCGACACTATTCCTACAGGACCCGACAGATCCTTGAGTCCTACGGCGCCGTGCACCAGATCCGCAAGGCCGAACCGTACCAAGCGGACGAAATTGCACGCCGTGTACACAGAGTATCTCAGGCGGTCGATGACGCCGGCATTTATCACTTTGAAGCTGACGCCGTATCTTACCGTCACATTCCCGTCGCTGTCGCTGTATTCTCTGGCCCTGAGATCGTAATCTTCGAGCCGGACTTTCTGCCCTTCCCGAATCACGACGACGTCGACAGGACCGTCGCCGCTTCTGCCCATCAGCAGCGTAAAGTCCGATGCATACCAGACGCGTTCTCCGTTTATGGAGCGTATGGTGTCCCCCACCATCAGGCCGCGCTCGCCGCCGTCTGGAAAGCCGTCGGCAAGTTCGACTATCTCCGGAACGGCAAGCGCCGAAGCGCCGGAGAACAGGATGACAGCTATAATGAGTCCGGTCAGGAAGTTCATCGCGGCGCCGGCCACGAGGATTATGAACCTCTTCCAGACCGCCTGTGCCTGGAAAGACCTCGGGTCATCAGAGTCTCCGTCCTCGCCTTCCATAGCGCAGAAACCGCCGAGCGGAAGGCAGCGCAGGCTGTATACCGTCTCGCCCTTCTGCTTCTTGAATATGACAGGTCCCATGCCTATGGCGTACTCGTTTACCCGGACGCCGCATGCCTTTGCCGCGGCAAAGTGTCCGAGCTCATGAGTCGCTATGAGCACGCCGAATATGATTATCGCCAGGATGATGTACATTAAAGCTCCTTAACTGCTACGTGGACGAGACGTCTCGCCTCCGCATCCGCGTCTAGTATGTCGTTGAGCGACGGGTCTTCTATAACGTTAGCCTCCTCAAGCACGCCCGCAATTAGTTCATAGATGCCGTTGAAGCCTATGCGCCCCTCAAGGAAGAACCGTACGGCCTCCTCGTTGGCCGCATTCATCACGGCGCAGGCTGTCTCTCCTCTGCGGGCCGTATCGAGGGCGAGAGCAAGGCATCGGAAAGCCGACAGATCAGGCTCCTCGAACGTGAGCGCGGCAGTATGGGCAAGATCGAGACGGGCAGCCAGAGACGGGCAGCGTTTCGGGTACGTTAGCGCGTACTGGATCGGCAGCCGCATATCCGGGACTGCCAGCTGGGCAGCCACGGAACCGTCAGAGAATTCGACCATGGAATGGACTATGCTCTGAGGATGCACCAGGACCCGTATCATATCCGGAGCGACAGAAAACAGGTGCATGGCTTCTATGACTTCCAGGCCCTTGTTCATCATGGTCGCGGAATCTATCGTGACCTTCGCGCCCATATCCCAGTTGGGGTTTCTGAGCGCCATGGCTGGAGTGACATCTGCGAGCTCATCGTACGACATCCCGCGGAAGGGTCCGCCCGACGCTGTGAGTATGATGCTCTGCACCGGGTTTCCCGCGCTTCCCTGGATGCACTGGAACACCGCCGAGTGCTCTGAATCTACGGGGATTATCTCCGCACCGTATCTCTCTGCGGCGGCCGTGACGTGATCGCCGGCGCAGACGAGAGTCTCCTTGTTGGATAGCGCGATGCGTTTGCCGGCCTCGATTGCGGCCAGCGTAGGCTTAAGCCCCGCCACGCCCACGACCGCCGTAACGACCGTGTCCGCTTCCGGCGCCGATGCCGCCTCGGATATACCGCCTTCACCTGAGAGCACTTTTATATCCGTATCCGCCAGCCGTGTGCGAATATCTGCTGCGGAGTCCTCATCACGCAGGGCGACGATACTCGGGCGGAAACGGCGTGCCTGCTCCTCGATAAGCGCAGTGCTGCGGTTTGCTGTCAGGGCGCACACCCCGATGCCCAGATGCTCTGCGGCCTCCAGTGTCTGCGTGCCGATCGAACCCGTCGAACCCAGCACCGATATGCGTCTTGTCTCAAATCCAGTCACCGTCTGCCTCCAGTCGATTATACCCTCCGGCCGGTCCCGTTTTCATCCCTTATCCGTCTGGTCCTTACCTGACTGCGCCGTAGCGTCTGTCACGGCGCTGGTATTCGATGATAGCGCGGTCCAGCTCCCGCTCGTCGAAATCCGGCCACAGCACGTCCGTGAAATAGAGCTCCGAGTACGCAGCCTGCCACATAAGAAAGTTCGACAGCCGGTACTCGCCGCTAGGTCTGATGATGAGGTCCGGATCCGGAATGCCCGCAGAGTAGAGGTAACTTCCGAACTTCTCCTCTGTCAGTTCTTCTGTGTCTCCCGCTTCGCGGTCCTGTGCCCAGAGTTCGGCCGCCCGCAGTATCTCGCTGCGGCTGCCGTAGTTGACGCACAGATTGACCTGCACGCCGTCGCAGGTGTCCGAGATACGTTCAGTCTCCGCTATGAGTTCGCGCAGCACCGGAGACAGCACGGAAGTGTCGCCGAAGAACCTCATCCTGATCCGGTCGCGCTGTATGATCCCGATCGCTTCTTTGAGATACGTCTCCAGGATGCCCATAATGGTGTCGACTTCATCTTTCGGCCGCCTCCAGTTTTCAGTGGAAAATGCATAGACCGACAGATACTCGACGCCCAGATCCTTGCAGTAAGTGGCGATCCTGCGGAAAGTCTCGGCTCCTACGGCGTGGCCGGCCGTGCGCGGAAGCCCGCGCTTTTTCGCCCAGCGGCCGTTACCGTCCATAATTATGGCAATATGGCGGGGGAGCCTGTCCATGTCAAGCCGCCCCGCCGTCTTGTCTGAAGATTTGAATAATCTCATTTCTCCTGTTTGTCAGATCTCGTAGAGTTCTTTTTCCTTGTCAGCTGTGACTTCGTCGACCTTGGCTATGAACTCATCGGTGATCTTCTGCATCTCTTTCTCCGCGTCCTTGAAATCGTCCTCGGTCATCTCTGAGGACTTCTTCTGCGCCTTGAATTTCTCCATAGCCTCACGGCGTATGTTGCGAATGGCGACTTTGCCCTCCTCGCCGTACTTGCGGACCTGCTTTGCAAGTTCCTTACGTCTCTCCTCTGTAAGCTGCGGGAACACCAGGCGGATCACTCTGCCGTCGTTCTGCGGATTAATGCCGAGATCGGAAGCCTGGATGGCTTTCTCTATGAGCTTGAGGCTGGTGTTGTCCCAGGGCTGGATGACAAGGGAGCGGGGATCGGGCGAACCGATTGAAGCTATCTGGTTTATCGGGGTGTCCACGCCATAGTATTCAACTGTTATCTGATCGAGTACCGCAGCGTTTGCTCTGCCGGCGCGGACTGACGCGTACTGAGTCTTGAGGACTTCGACGGTCTTGTTCATCTTGTCTTTGAATTCGGTATACATGGCTTTACCTCCCGTTAGTGTTATCTCATTTGACGACCGTGCCGACCTTCTCTCCGATGACGGCGCGGTATATGTTCTCCGGATCTTCGAGAGCGAAGAGGATGACCGGAATGTGGTTGTCCATGGACAGCGACGTGGCGGTCGAGTCCATGACGGCCAGATGCTTTGCAAGCACCTCGTCGTAAGTTATCGAGTCGAATTTCACGGCCGTGGGATCCTTCCTGGGATCTGCACTGTATACTCCGTCGATGTTCTTGGCGAGGAGTATAGCGTCCGCACCTATCTCAGCCGCGCGGAGCACCGCAGCCGTATCAGTTGAGAAGAACGGGCATCCTGTGCCGCAGCCGAATATGACGACGCGGCCGTTTTTCAGGTGCTTGTCGGCCTTCAGACGGATATAGGGCTCCGCTATCGTGCGCATCTCTATGGCAGTCTGAACGCGGACCGGGATGTCCATCTGCTCCATGACGTCAGCGACCGCGAGGCAGTTCATCGCCGTTGCCAGCATGCCCATATGGTCTGCACGGGAACGCTCCATCTTGTCTCCGCCGTCTTTGACACCGCGCCAGAAGTTGCCTCCGCCGATGACTATACCGACTTCGACTCCGAGCCCGACGCACTTTTTTACGACCTCGCAGACCTTTCTGATGATATCGAAATCAAGGCCGAAATGCTTTTCTCCGGCCAGCGCCTCTCCGCTGATTTTCAAAAGGACCCGTTTGTATACGGGCTTGTCCTCTGCCATTGGAACACCCCCTGAATGATCTGCCTGAATCAATATATATATTAATATACTTTGCCCCAAATTGGAAGTACAAATTGTTAACTTTTTAGCCTGCCTTCCGGGCCTGTTTGTTGACAAAAACGAGCCGTCTCTGATAGTATTGTTAATAGGATACATGTTCCGCCGCAGGGCCTTTTCCGCGCTGTCCGGAACTGGATCACCCGCATCGCGCGCCTCCCCTGCCCTAAGCCGGGGCAAGGCGTTTTTTCATATAATCACCGCCCTGTGCACACCTTGGAAAGAGGACAAAGATGGACAAGAACGAATCACTGCTGAAAGGCAATATAACCGGCGCTCTCGTTAAGTTTGCCGTGCCTATAATGCTGGCGAACATCCTGCAGCTCCTGTACAGCGCGACGGACATGTTCGTAGTCGGCAAGTTCGCTTCCACCGCCGACGTGTCCGGCGTCACGACAGGCAGCATCGTCATGGTCACGCTGACCTATGTCATCGTTGCCTTTACGAACTCCGTCACAGTAATGCTCGGCCGTTACGCCGGAGCGAAAAAAGTCGATGACATGTCCAAAACCGTAGGGACCGCGATCATGTTCTTCATTGCTCTCGCCGTGGTCCTCACGGCTCTGATGCTGACTTTCAGCCGCGGCATCGTAAAGCTGATGGACGCGCCTCCCGAGGCGGTGGACGCGACGCTGAAATATCTCGTCATCTGCAGCAGCGGCATCATATTCATAACGGGATACAACCTGGCCGGCAGCATCCTGCGCGGAATCGGCGATTCCAAAACGCCCCTCATCTTCGTTGCTGTGGCGTGCGTCATAAATATCATCGTCGATATCATACTCGTCTGCTTCTTCCACATGGGCGCTGCAGGTGCGGCCTTTGCAACAGTCGGTTCCCAGGCAGGCAGCCTCATATTCTCCATCATATATCTTCACCGGAAAGGACTCGGATTCCCCTTCCGCGGATCCCACATCCGCTGGCACGCCGGGCACGGCAAAGAGCTCATCAAGCTCGGCGCTCCTCTTGCACTGCAGGAGTTCCTCGTGAACCTTTCCTTCATGATCATAACCATGCTGATAAACGGCATGGGCGTGGCGGCATCCGCAGCTTCCGGCATCGTCGAAAAACTCGGCTCCTTCGCCTGCCGTCCTACAGCCGCCTTCGCTGCGGCGGTCTCTGCGATGTCGGCCAACAACATAGGCGCAGGCTTCCACGACCGCGCAAGAAAGTGCATGTGGACAGGCATCAGGATCTGTGTCGTATGGACCATCGTTTTCTACGTGTTCTCATACTTCCACGGCGATGTCCTCGTCAGGATATTCTCGAACGATCCGGCTGTAGCCGCCCACGGCGTCCTCTATATGAAGAGCTACTTCACAGACCTCATCGTCATCAGCTTCGTATTCATAATGAACGGCTACTTCACCGCTTACGGGCACACAGTGTTCTCGATGGCCCATTCGCTTATAGCCACGTTCCTTATCCGCGTTCCTTTCTCCTTCATATTCAGCCGCATGGCCGGTGCGACACTCTTCCACATGGGCATCCCCGCACCTCTCTCCTCGCTCGTGTCCCTCATTATCTGCCTCTTCTTCCTCCGCCGTCATAGCCGGCGCGTCGCGGCCGGTCTTGAGACCGGGCTCCCGCACAGCGAGGGCGAATGACGCATCAACACCGGAGATGATCTCTTGAAGTACAACGAATCCTTTCTGCAGGGCAGCATCGCAAAAGCGCTCGTAAAATTCGCGATACCCCTCATGCTAGCGAGCTTTCTGCAGCTTCTCTACACCATGACCGACCTCTTCGTCGTCGGCAGGTTTGCTGAGACCGCCGACGTTTCCGCCGTCTCGACCAGCGGCGACATCGTGCACGCCGTGACGACGATGATAATCGGTTTCACCACCGCCGTCACCATTCTCATCGGTCAGTTCGCCGGCGCGAAGCGTCCGGACAGCATAGGCCGGGTGGTCGGCACCTCAATTATCTTCTTCATTGGGCTCGCCGCCGTTCTTACCGTCTCGATGCTGCTCCTGAACGAACAGATGGTCGGCTGGCTCAACACACCGCCCGAGGCCGTACAGCCTGCGCGGGAATACCTGCGGATATGCAGCTGGGGCATAGTCTTCATTACAGGTTACAACGTCTCCGGCAGCATAATGCGCGGTATGGGCAACTCGAAGACGCCTCTGCTGTTCGTCGCCGTTGCCTGCGTGATAAACATTGCCGCCGATATACTGCTCGTAGCCGTGTTCAGAATGGGCGCGGCAGGCGCGGCCTTCGCGACGGTCTTCTCCCAGGCGGGGAGCTTCATCTTCTCGCTCATATACTTCCGCACTAAAGGCCTCGGTTTTCCCTTCTCCGTGCGCAATATTCGCTGGGAGGGCGAACATGCCAAGTCGCTTCTGCTCATCGGCATACCTCTGGCGCTCCAGGAATTCCTCGTAAGCATCTCCTTCGTGCTCATAACCAAGGTCGTGAACAGTCTCGGTCTGGCGGCGTCCGCCGCCTCCGGTATCGTCGTCAAGGTCGGATCCTTCTTCTCCCGCCCGACGAACGCCTTCTCAGGAGCCGTTTCGGCTATGGCCGCCCATAACATTGGTGCCGGGAACCGTGCCCGCGCAAAAAAATGCATGCTCATCGCTGCGGCTATTTGTGCGGTATTCGCCATCATAGTGAATTTCTTCACGATGACCGAAGGCGCCTTCTTCATCCGCATCTTCTCCAGCGATCCGGAGGTCATAGAGAAAGGCGCGGACTTCCTCATGATCCAGGCCCTGGACCTCATCGTGATAAGCTTCGTCTTTACGATGAACGGTTATTTCAATGCCTGTGGCCGCTCCGTTTTCACTATGACTCACTCGCTTATCACAACATTCTGTGTCCGCGTGCCTCTTGCGTTCTGGTTCGGCACTTTTCCGGAACACACGATGCGCTGGCTCGGCGCCGCAGCGCCTATAACGTCCATCGCATCTGTCATCCTCTGCGTTTTCTATATCCGGTATCTGGACAGGCATCCGGAAAAGATACTGTCGGTGGCGATATAATAACCGTATGATAGAGAATGGAACTTAGCCCTCGAAGTTAACTGGCTCTAAAATTTCCATCACAGGTAAACTCAAAACAGAAAGAGATGGTTAGATATGGGACTTCTTAATCTTGCCAGCTCCGCCTCGCAGTGGCGCGGCTACGATTATTACAAAGCCGGCAAAGTAAAGAGCTACCATAAAACGGATGACGACAAGTACGAAGGGCAGGTAAACGGGAGCGATGGGGCATGCTATCAGGTCAAAATCGACCTGGCGCATCCGCGGAGTTCCCAATGCAATTGTCCCCATGCGGCTGGAAAGCGTATTGTCTGCAAACATATGGTGGCGCTGTACTTTCATATCTTTCCAAAAGAAGCGGAGAATTTCTATCGAGAAGTAATCGAAGCAGCGGAAAAGGCAGAGGAAGAACAAGAGCAGTTGGAATTTGCTGTAATCGATTATGTTGAAAAGATGAACAAGGTGGAACTGCAACAGGCATTTCTGCAGATGCTTTTTGAAGGACCTGATTGGCAATTTGAGCGCTTTGTGCGTTATAATCTCAGAGAGTACGATGGACTGTTTGAATAATTTGGAGAAAAACACCATACAAATGCCCGCGGTCACATAGGCCGCGGGCGTTTTCCTTATTATCCCGGTCTCGACGTTACTTGTTGAAGCTGTCCTTCAGCGGCACCGACCGGTTGAATACCAGGTGCCCGGTTGCGCAGTCCCTGTTATCCGGGCAGAAGTAGCCTGTGCGTAGGAACTGATAGCTTGCCGGAGCCTTGGCGTCCTCAAGGCACTTCTCCACCTTGCAGCCTGTCAGGACCTCAAGAGAATCCGGATTCAGGCACTCAAGGAAGTCGCCGCTGTCGGGATCAGGATCGGAGAAGAGATTTGAATAGATACGTACTTCCGCATCGGCACAGTCGTTCGCATCGACCCAGTGGATCGTACCGCGTACCTTGCGTCCGTCCGGCGTGTCTCCTCCCCGGGTCTCCGGGTCGTATTCCGCCAGGATCTCGGTGACATTGCCGTTTTCATCCTTGACGCAGCCGGTACACTTCACGATATAAGCGCCCTTGAGCCGCACCTCGTTTCCCGGATAGAGACGGTTGTATTTCTTCACCGGTTCCTCCATGAAGTCGTCGGCATCGACCCACAGTTCGCCGGAGAAGCTGACCTTCCTCGTTCCAGCGTCTTCGGCTACGGGGTTGTTCTCGATGTCAAAGAGCTCGCTTTGCCCCTGCGGGTAGTTCGTGATCCGCAGTTTTACCGGATGAAGGACTGCCATTACTCGGGTCGCGTTCGCGTTCAGGTCGTCGCGCAGGCAGGCTTCCAGAAGGCTGTACTCGACTGTACTGTTTACTTTTGCGACTCCGATGCGCTCGCAGAAATCCTTGATGGCAGCAGGCGTGTATCCGCGGCGGCGCAGTCCGCACAGCGTCGGCATGCGCGGATCGTCCCACCCGGAGACATACCCGTTCTCCACCAGGGTGCGGAGCTTGCGCTTGGACATAACGGTATAGTTTATACCCAGACGGGCAAACTCTATCTGACGCGGCTTCGACGGCACGTCCGTGTTGTTAATGACCCAGTCGTAGAGCGGGCGGTGATCCTCGTATTCGAGCGAGCACAGCGAGTGCGTTATGCCCTCGATGGCGTCCTGGATCGGATGAGCGAAATCGTACATCGGGAATATGCACCACTTCGTCCCCTGTCTGTGATGCTCGATATATCTGATGCGGTACAGGACCGGATCGCGCATGTTGAAGTTGCCGCTTGCCAGGTCGATCTTGGCGCGAAGGGTGTACTTTCCTTCGGGGAACTCCCCGTTCTTCATACGCTCGAAGAGGTCAAGGTTCTCCTCTATTGGCCTGTCCCTGTAAGGGCTGGTGGCGGGCACGCCGATGTCACCGCGGCGCTCACGGAACTCCTCGGGGGTCAGCTCGCAAACATACGCAAGTCCCTTCTTAATAAGGCCTACGGCCAACTGATACGTCTGTTCGAAGTAGTCGGAGCCGTAGAAGAACCTGTCGCCCCAGTCGAACCCAAGCCAGTGGATATCCTCCTGAATCGCGTCGACGAACTCGGTATCCTCCTTGGCTGGATTGGTGTCGTCCATTCTGAGGTTGCATATGCCACCGTATTTCTCGGCGCTTCCGAAGTCGATGATGAGCGCCTTGCAGTGGCCTATGTGGAGATATCCGTTCGGCTCGGGCGGAAAACGGGTGTGCACCTGCATGCCCTCGCAGCGTCCGCCGGGGGCGATATCCTCCTCTATGAAAGCGTGTATGAAATTCAGTGAGTCTCCCATGATCCTCTACCTCTTTAACCTGGCTGCGGGCTTTTCCCGACGCCATATTATTGACTAATTATACCAACCGCCAGAGGGCGTGTCAACAAACGTGACACGTCTCGTTCCAGGCGTTGCAAATCGTACTTAACAGAACATTATCCTCTTTTATTTTTGGCATTAAAGTGTTATAATCATCGTATATCGGAAAGCGCAGGTGAAACCATGTGAGCGAACCCTCCAAAACGTCGAAAGCGGCACGCACAAGGGAAAAACTTCTCAAGACTTCCCTCGATATAATGGAACAGAAGGGGTATCAGAACACGACCGTCAGGGATATCTGCGCAAAGGCCAATCTGTCCATCGGAACCTTCTACAGCTATTTCCCATCAAAGAGCGACCTGTTCTTCGATATATACAAGAAGGCGGACGATTTCTTCACCGATTACGTCGCGGTGCAGATCTCGGGCAGCAGCATCTCCGAGAAGATCGTAGACTTCTTCCGCTATTATGCGGAACTGAACATAAACACAGGCATCGACCTTCTGAAGATCCTTTTCAACCCGGACAACTCCTGGTTCACACAGGAACGTCCCATGCAGCTGGTGCTCGCGTCTCTGATCGAAGAAGGCATCGACTCGGGAGAACTCAAATGCCCTGCCGGAGCCAAGTATCTCGAGGATATGCTCTTCATCCTCGCCCGCGGCTGCTGTTACAACTGGTGCATACTCAACGGCGAATACGACCTCACGGCGGAGCTCACCGGTTATATAGAAAACGTTCTGAAAGCGTTCCGGTAAGATATCCGACTGCGCCCGACTTCCCGGTCGGGCGCGTATTCTTTCAGCGCAGAGAGGTGATATGTTCCATGCGCGATGAAAAGAAAAAACAGTTCGGCATCACCCGCTGGGACATAGCGCTCGCCGTACTGTTCATTGCCGCGGCCGCACTAGTCTGGGCACTGCTCCTGCGTCCGGAGGCTGCAGGCTCTTCTGTTGAGATAAAGCGTGACGGAGATGTCATCGGCGTTTACGATCTTTCAGCCGACCGTGAGTTTACCGTTGAAGACGGCGGGCATGAGAATACTATCGTCATCTACGGCGGCACGGTAAGCGTCAGGGAAGCAAACTGTCCCGACCAGTACTGCGTCAAACATGCTGCGATAAGATACAGCGGGGAGTGCATAGTCTGTCTCCCTGCGAAGCTGGTCATTACGATAACAGGCGGAGAGGAGGCGCCCATCGATGCATACACGGGCTGAAAAGGTCGCCTTCTGCGGTGTACTCACCGCGCTGGCTGTCATACTCTCATACGTTGAGACACTGGTGCCGATAAACCTCGGCGTGCCAGGTATAAAACCGGGATTTGCGAATATAGTCGCCGTGTTCATCCTGTTTTCATACGGTTTCGGCGCTGCGCTCACAGTGAACATCCTGCGAGTAGTTATCATCGCCGCTATGTTCGGAAGCCCCGCCTCCGCGCTTTATGCGCTGTCCGGCGCAATAGTCAGTCTGATCGTCATGGCGCTGCTCAGAAAGACCGGACGCTTCAGTGTTACAGGCGTCAGCATGGCCGGCGGCGTCATGCACAACGCGGCTCAGCTGGCTGTTGCCATTGCTGTGACGAAGACACCTCTAATCGTCTCCTACCTGCCGGCTCTTATAGCCGCCGGCATGGTAACGGGCATCGTCATTGGAATAATCTCTCAGCTGCTCCTCCGGCGCGTCTCCGGCTCGCTCCGGCACGGCTGATACCCGATCCCATGAAAGGAAGTGCTTGTATGGAGTTCAACAAACTCATAGCAGATATGCAAATCGACGACAGCGTCGAGGGCTTTTACGTGCTCAAGAACGCGTATCCCAAAACGGCCTCGAACGGAAAGCCCTATCTCAGCGGTGTCATTTCTGATAAGAGCGGCATCATGGAAATAAAGGTCTGGGACTACCCCGGTCCCATAACCGGGGCCGATGCGGGCAAAGTCGTAAAACTCCGCGGTGAAGTCTCCGAATACCGCGGCATGGTCCAGATGACGGTTTCCCGGTTCCGCCTCGCTGATGACCGCGACCGGTACGACGTCTCCTCCCTGGTGCCTGTAGCACCGATAGACGTCGACGATACTTTCAGATATGTCGAAGACACGATAGCGTCCATCACCGACCTTCCCTACCGGGAGGTCTGCGAGTACATGCTGGAAAAGAAGGCCGGTGCCCTGCGCTCCATACCTGCAGCAAAGAGCGTCCACCACAGTTTTCTGGGCGGGCTTCTGATGCACACGGCCAATATGCTGCGCACAGCTGACTTCTTAAGCGGTCTTTACCCGGACGTGATCGACCGAAGTCTTCTCCTTGCGGGCACGTTCCTGCATGATCTGGCGAAAGATGAGGAGTTCGCCTTATCTGAGCTGGGCGAAGTCACTGACTACTCTGTCAAAGGCCAGCTAATCGGCCACCTGGTCATGGGAGCGGAGGAGATCGCTGGAGTATGCAGGTCACTGGGCGTATCCGAGGACCGTTCGGTGCTTCTGCAGCACATGGTCCTGTCACACCATGGCGAGCCGGAATTCGGAGCCGCTGTACGGCCTCTTTGCGCCGAAGCAGAGCTTCTGTACTACATAGACGGTATAGACAGCCGGATGGAGATCTACAGTGAGGCTTTGGACGGTCTGTCCGAAGGTGAATTCAGCGCAAAAGTCTTTGCTCTTGACAAAAAAGTCTTCCGCCACCCGATGACATGACGGAAGAAACTGAAACAGCACGGCGCCGGAAGTGATTCCGGCGCCGTTTCGCGTTATTTGATCGTTATCTGGATCAGAGAATGTCGTAACCGGCTATATGAGCCATGCTGATGGAATTCCTGAGAGTCCCCTGCTTCGTTGCGCAGTCGCCGATGCAGACGACCTCGCAGTCCAGTTCCTCGCGAAGCTTCTCGCCCAGCTCGGTGTTCGGGGTAATGCCGAAAGCGACTACGACGGAATCGCACGGGATGACCTGCTTTTCTCCGTCTTTCCCGCACACGACCACTCCCTCGTCGGTAACGTCCTCGACCTTGACCTCACAGATGATCTTAACTCCCAGCTCATTCAGCTTGTTCTTGAGGTAGGTCATGTTCATGATCGCTCCGCCCTGACCGATCATGCTCTGGGGAAGCATGTCAACGATCGTTACATCCTTGCCCTTCTCTGCAAGCGCCCAGGCGGCTTCACAGCCTGCCAGGCCGGCACCGGTGATGACCACCTTGTCGCCCACCTGTGCTTTGCCGGTCTCGACTTCGCCTACCCATGCCACGTTTTTCTTCCCTTTCAGGAAACCCGGCATTAT
Source organism: Oscillospiraceae bacterium (assembly GCA_017619535.1). GTDB lineage: Bacteria > Bacillota > Clostridia > Oscillospirales > Oscillospiraceae > RGIG8048. The sequence continues at coordinate 32,630 of JAFZSD010000079.1, forward strand.
GGGCGAGCCGCCGTTTGCAACGATGACCTCGTCGAAGTTCTCAGCCTTGAGCATCTCGGGCGTAGCTTCGGTGTTCATGCGCACTTCGATGTTCGGATCGCGCATGGTCATGCGCGCCGCCCAGTCGATATATGTCCTGATATCCTGCTTGAACCATGGTATGCACGCGACGTTCAGCATGCCTCCCAACTTGTCTTCCTTCTCGAAGAGGACAACCTTGTGTCCGCGTTCCGAGGCCGTGCGTGCGGCCTCCATGCCGCCGGGTCCACCGCCGATGACCGCGACTCTGCGGCTCGCCTTCGGTTCGGGACTGAGCCTGTAGATCACCTCGTTGCCGTGCTCTGCATTCACGGCGCAGACGACAGGGTGCAGATACTGGTGGGTCTGGTTTATGCAGTTGTTGCAGCGGACGCAGGGACGTATCTCATCCGCCCTGCCGGCTTTTGCCAGTCTCGGCATATTCGGATCAGCATAGAGCCCGCGGGCGATGGCTACCATGTCCACCTTTCCGGCTGCTATTGCCTCTTCCGCCTGATCGATGGTTATGCCTCCGACGACGGCGACCGGGATATCCACGCGCTGTTTGATATACGCAGCCTCTTCAATGTTGAGACCGTGTTCGACATAAAGCGCCGGGAACATGATCGGAGCGTGGGCATGCACGTTGTGCAGGCCCTTGGAGAGGTGTACGAGGTCTATCCTGTCCTGAATGTGTCTGACGAACCATACGAGTTCGTCCGGAGTCGGCGAACCAGGGATCAGGTCTGTAACACCAAGGCGCCATTCAATATTGATCTTATGCCCTACGCGTTCTCTTATCGCGTCTATGACGAGATCCGAGAATCTGGCGCGGTTCTCCAGCGTGTCTGCTCCGAACTCGTCCGTTCTGCCGTTGAGGACCGGAGAGAAGAACGCTCCGGGCAGGAATCCGTGCGCTCCGTGAATGAGGACGGTATCCAAACCTGCCTTGACGCAGCGCTCGGCGGCATCGGCGTAGGCCTTTACGATCGCGTAAATGTCGTCCAGCGACAGATCCTCAGGCGCGACCTCTGCCCTGTTCTTGCCGGTATCGTCTTTTCTTGATTCATCGGAATAGCTTACGCAGCCGATCTTTGCGATGGCAAACAGCTCGATGGCTGAAACGCAGCCGAACATGCGCGCCATGTTGGCGAAACGGGTAAGGCCTATATGGCTCGAATCGTCGTAGACCGGGAGCATATACTTAGCAAGCGCGTCGTTCGGGTCGGCGTTTATCGCAGTGACGCCGAGCGTTATCTGACCGGCTCCACCCTGAGCGAACTTGCGGAAGAACTCCATGAGTTCCACTGCAAAAACGGCTCCGTGGGCGCAGATGTGCGGGTTCTGGGGCGGAAGTATGATCCTGTTCTTATGGACGACGTTGCCGACTTTTATAGGGGAGAATACATGTGGATAGCTGTTCATCTCAGTCCTCCTTCAATTCGGTTCGGCCTATTTTTCGTTCAGATGCCGACGGTGAGGTTGAATGCGTCGGTGTTCGCATTATAGATGTTTCCGACCTGGTTGCCGTCGCCCACTATGACGGTGCGGGTAACTATGCCGGAGAGTTCCTGGGCCACGGGATCGGGTCTGAGGCCGAAGGCTGTTATGACGGTGTCGGCCTCGACAAGAGACACTGTGCCGTCCGCCGCCTCGATCTCTACGCCCTTGTCGGTTATGCGCTTGACCTTGGAGCTGTAGCATGTCTTGATGCCCAGTTCGTCGACGAGCCCCATCGCGCAGTTTCTGACGAGGTCCATGACGTCTTTGCACAGTTCGTCCTTTGCAAGTGCATCGACGATGGTCACTTCGTGTCCCTCTTTGGCAAGGTCGATGCTGCACTCTGTCCCGCTGAGGCCGCCGCCGCACATAACGACGCGCTTGCCGACAGGCTTTCTCTTGAGTTCCGCGTCGCTGACGGTCATGACATGCGGAAGGTCGATGCCTTCGATGGGCGGAATGATGTGATTCGCGCCTGTCGCGATGACGAGCACGTCGGGATCGAGCTCACGGATGAGCTCCGGAGTCGCGGTGACGCCTGTCATCACCTTCGCGCCGCAGGACATGGTCTTCGCAATATCCCAGTCGATGTATTTGCGGAACGTATCCTTGTAGGACAGTGCCGCGGCCTCGTAGAGGTGGCCGCCAAGTTTGTCCTGTTTCTCTATGAGGGTGACTTCATGACCGCGGCGGCGGAGCGTCTGGGCGGCCATCATTCCGGCGGCTCCTCCTCCCACAACTACGGCCTTGATGGGATGCGGGGACGGATAGACCTCACGGTAGCGCATCTCGCGCCCGGCCTGGGGGTTGACGGCGCAGCGGATCTGTCCGCCGACGGAAGGTCCCTTGACACAGTTGTAGCAGCGCAGGCAGGGGCGTATGTCGCTGCCGTTTCCGAGCTCTGCCTTCGTTACGAGATGCTGGTCCGCAATAAGAGCCTTCGCCATTGCGACGATGTCCGCCTGTCCGGAAGCGAGGATCTCCTCGGCCTCTTCTATGCAGGTTATTCCGCCGACGACGGCCACCGGGATGTCTATTGCAGCCTTGATCTTTTCGGAGTATTCGACGTTGAGCTTGTGGGGCATATAGTAGCAGGGCTGGGTGAAGCGGTGGAAATAGGCCTTGTCGATCATACCGCCTGAGACGTGCACCATATCTATGTATTTCTGCGCTTCCTTAAGAAAAGCGATGGTGTCCTCTATCGTCGGGCTGTCCTGGATGTACTCGTTGCCGCAGATCCTTATCTCGATATTGAGTTTGCGGCCGACCTTTTCACGTATCGCCTTGAGAATGGCGAGCGGAAAACGGTGTCTGTTCTCAAGTGAACCGCCGTATTTGTCGGTACGCTTATTGAAATGAGGAGACAGGAACGCGCTCAGGAGATTACCGTGGGCCATGTGTACCATGATCATGTCGAAGTTGCCGCGCACGCAGCGGTCGGCAGCCGCTACATAAGCCTCAAGGACTTTCTGCATCTCTTCCTCTGTGATCTCGATGAACTTGGTGGGATCATCATTCTCAAGAACAGAGGGAACGAACGCGGGACGTCCGTTCAGAAACGGCGGATAAGCCATTCTGCCGGCGTGGGTCGTTTCGATGGATATCTTCGCTCCGCGGGAATGGGCGGCCTCGGCGAGGAGCTGAAGGTCGGCTACGTCGCTGTTGTCTACGTTTCTGACGGAGCCGTAATAATCGCGCGCACGGTCGTAGTCTACGGGAGTCGAACCTATAGTGACAAGGCCGGCGCCCGTATTGGCCTGGGCTTCCACATAAGCCACGAGGCTATCGGTGCACAGACCCTCATAGGTCTCGGCATGGCCGGATACCATCGGCGCAAATGCGATCCTGTTTCTGAGCGTCATCGTACCGACTTTTATCGGCTGAAACACGTGCGGATATGCTTTGTTCGTATTCAATTTATTCACCCTGCCTTTAATAATGATTACTGATATTCCGTTTCGTATGTCCAGTTATTTAATTATATTACTAGTAATACGTTTTGTCTATACGGCGGACCGCTCCTGCTGATATGCCGCATCTGTTTTTGGCCGTTTCCTTCTTTTGTTGTGTTTTTCGTTCTACAGCTTGACGCAGAACACATACTGTTTTATCATTTAGGATAAATAAAGTTTTTTAACTAATCTGCATTAATGACGGAGGGAAAATGAGACCTGACGGAAAACGAGTGAAGGGCGAAAACGCCATGTACAGCCTCGTGCCGTATTTCCTTACGAAACGGTACGACGCCATGAATATGATAACTCTCGACATACCCCTTGAACCTCTGCACAAGTATATGAATGAAAAACGCAAAGAAGGCCGTCCCGTCAGCCATCTTGCGCTCATCATATCTTCATTTATTCGTATAGCAGCGGAGTTCCCGGCGCTCAACCGGTTCGTAGTCGGCAAGAAGGTATATCAGCGGAACGAACTTGCGGTCTCCATGGTCGTCCTCCGCCCCGGTACCGACGAAGACACGATGTCCAAGATCTACTTCGAACCGACTGACAATATCTTTGAGATCAACGATAAGATAAACACCTACATAAGCGAGAACCGCAAGGACAACAACAGCAATTCCCTCGACAGGATCATGAGCATCCTCCTCAAGATGCCGGGTCTTATCTCAGTTGCTACCGGACTCATCCGTTTTGCCGACAGGATCGGTATCCTTCCGAGGTCCATAATCAATGCAAGTCCGTTCCACGCCAGCCTCCTGATATCCAATCTGGGAAGCATCCGGACGAACCACATCTACCATCACCTGTACCAGTTCGGCACGACGAGCCTTGCCATAACGATGGGAAATGCACGCGAGGCGCATAAGCGGGTCGGCGACACAGTGACCCATATAAAGTGCATCCCTCTCGGTCTCGTCATGGACGAGCGCATATGCTCCGGCCATTACTTTGCAAAGGCGTTCGCCCGCATGAAAGAGTATCTGACCGATCCCACGCTGATGGAGATCGGATACGTTCCAAAAGAGGCCGAATAGATTTGTCATAATGTACGCCGCGGCTGGTGCCGCGGCGTATTTAGTTGCCCGGATCAGTATCGCATAACGGATCACACAATACGGTTTTTCTGTGATATACTGTCGTATCATAAGCAGCGGGACCAGCCGCACTGTTTTAGACAGCGCGGATCTGTAAGGTCGTGACTTCTTAGAATACGCCAAACTGTGTCATCGGGAGCCGGATGGATATGAACAGAAGAATCCTCATAGCTGCGGCGATTCTACTTGTTGCCGTCTGTTTTGTCACTGTCATCCTGTGCAGCGGTTCTTTCACCGTTCAGGCAGACATTCCGCAAGATGCATCTGCGGATGATTATTCCGTCGCCACAGACTACGGCCGGGATGTTATCGAACTCACAGATAAGTCTGTCAGTAACGGGGTCCTCAGTCTGACTTTCCGTCCGATAAAACAAGGGAGAGAATTCATCATCGTCTCATCACCTGACGGCATCAACTCCTGTTATCCCGTTTACGTTCACCTGTTCGGAATAGTCACTGAAAACGATTTCTTCGGCAAGTGCAACGGCGACATCGTAATCCCTGCGGCAATAATCATCTTTCTCGCGCTTCTTCTGTACTATCTCATCAGAGAGCACCGCGGGGACGTGCGTCAGAATCTATACCGTTACAAGAACATTAGATCGTTCGGCCTGATACTATTCATCGCATTCCTGCTTCTGAGTCAGATACCGCATCTGTTTCAGTACAGAGGCACTATTCAGACCATCAAGTCGTTTCTGCACTCTGCTGATACATTCTCCGGATTTGCGCTGCCTGCAGCATTCATTCTGTCTATCCTCATGACTGTCAGCAACATACGGCTCATGAAAAAAGAGGGACGCACCCCTCGTAATATGCTGGCCTCATTCCTGAGCATACTTCTCTGCCTGGCCACCGTATTTCCCACTGTGCTTTCAGGTATTCTCCAGCGTTCGAATATAACCGGCATCCACTCACTGAACAGTCCTTTGCCGTATATAGAGACGGCCGTTGAAACGGTAGTCACGATCCTGGTTGCCTATCTTGAATGCATATTCGTCGGAACGATAGTCTTCGGCATAAAAGCTGCAAGGCATGTCCCTACGTACGACAGGGACTACATGGTGATACTCGGCTGTCAGACGAGACCTGACGGGACACCGACTCCTCTTCTCGGCGCCCGCATCGACAGAGCGCTGGAATTTGCCGCGGAACAGAAAATAGTCTCCGGACGTGATCTCATATTCGTTCCTTCCGGCGGGCAGGGTCCTGATGAGACTGTATCCGAAGCCAGAGCCATAAGAAACTATCTGATCTCCAGAGGCGTGAGCGACGACTGCATTCTCGAAGAAGACAGATCAACGAACACCCGGGAAAACATGAAATACTCAATGGACCTGATACGCACCCGGTCAGTTCCGAAAGAGCCGAAGATCGCTTTCTCCACTACGAACTATCACGTATTCAGGGCCGGACTGATAGCGTCGGAACTCGGCATTAACGCCGAGGGCGTCGGAAGCCCCACGAAACGGTATTTCTGGATCAACGCCTTCATCCGGGAATTTGTCGCGACGCTGTTTTCGGAACGCAAAAGCCACATCAGGACCCTTATTATCCTGTTTGTGATAATGCTTGTCATGGTGTTTGCAGTTTATATTTCCAACAATGTCTGATACAGGAGGAAAAATGGACGACGAAAGACTGACAGAACAGGCTGAAAAACTGTTCGGGAAAGACTACTGGTTAATCGACCTGCTTCCGAAACAGGCCCCGGGAGACGGCACAGGCAGGTATTTTGACGCTGAACGGTATTTCATGGAACCGCGCCGTCTCAAAGAACTGTATAATAGATTCGCCCGCATCGTCATCAAGTTGAACTGCTACTGCGGGATCCTGGTCAGCCGTCCTGCTGCCGGCTCATGGGCGCGCGACCCGGAACCGGAACAGTTGGAACAGTGGTTCCAGCACTGCGCGTCTCAGAGACGCGGCGCAGATCATTTAGAGGTGCTGACGTCTGACGGCGGTTCGATGCTGACGCTCAGCAGGGGCGACCTGTACATGACTCTCTACTCGCCTTCAGAGGAACTGCTCGGCACCCTGGGCCAGCTGGCTGCGTCTGAGGGGCTCTTCCTCCGGCAGCCCGAAAAAACACGTGAAGAGGCCTGAAATGGGTAATATGGGAAATCAGGACGTAAATGAAAAAAACCGAAAGCTCACTGAGGCCGAACAGAAAAGGCTGGCGAGATTCGAATCGCTATCGGCGGAGCTGACCGGACAGGGTTACAGCCGCACGGATCTGACCATAGGCATCGTAAGGGCTAACGTATTTGCCATCTTTCTACTGATACCGCTGGTGATCATAGGTGTAGGGCTTTTCTACATGAGACATAAAACGCTGACCGCCGGGTTCGGCTTGAATACTCTCATATGCTTCGTGATTGTATTTGCGGTCCTCATAGTAGTACATGAACTGATCCACGGCGCGTGCTGGGCCATCTTCGCCGAGCATCACTTCAGCGACATCGAGTTCGGATTCATGCGGCAGTACATCACGCCATACTGCACATGCGGCGTTCCTCTCCGCAAAGGGCCGTATATCTTTGGTGCACTCATGCCGCTTATACTTCTGGGCATCATTCCGATGATAGCCGGCATTTTTATCGGTTCTATGCCGGTTCTGCTCATCGGTATCCTGATGGCTGATTCTGCCGCAGGAGACATCATGATCGCATGGAATATCCTGAGGTACAGGAGCCTGGCGGCGAGTGTCGTTTACATCGATCATCCGACCCAGGCAGGCGGTGTCATTTTTGAGAAATAAGCCCGTATAACCGGTAACATCCTCATATGCTGCGGGCAGAAAAACGGCGGACGATCGGAATCGTCCGCCGTTTCATGTATACCCTGGTCATCGTGTGACATCGTTTATCCATTTCCGTGACACCAGCCGCGGAATGTTTATAAAGATCTTGATCACTTCTTCAAAGCAGATGCATGTGTATACCGCGTGGAGCCCCCATTTAAGTATCAGGCCGGTGACCGCGGCTGCCGGAACACAGACAAGGAACATCGGCAGCACGTCGCAGAAAAGCGCGTATCGCACGTCTCCTCCGCTTCGGAACACGCCGGTTATAAGGGCTATGTTCAGAGCTCTGAGAGGCAGGACCGCTGCCACAGCCGTCATGATGAACATGCCGTATCCCCGCGCCCCCTCGCTTAAGCCCAGAAGGGGAAAGATCAGAGGCTCAAGGGCGGTGAATCTTACAATGAGCACAATAATACTGCTCACTACGCCGACGGCCGCAGACAGGACGCAGAGAGCTACTCCCCTTCCGTAGACCTTGTCCGTCTCACCCGCGCCTATATCACGTCCGATTATCACCGCAGTCGCTCCGCCTGCGGCAAACAGTCCGACGCTGAGCACACGCTCCAGGTTGCCGGCGATCGTAAAGGCCGCCAGTATCGCGGCGCTGTCCTCCATATGGCCCATTATGACGGAATAGAGCGACGTCGCAGCCGACCACAGGGCCTCGTTGAGAACGACGGGCAGCACATACCTGACACCGTCGTGCAGCATCTCTCTGCCCGGGCGCAGTATAAGTCCGGGCTTCAAAGGCAGTCTCTTGTCGAAGAACAGAGCGTAGACGACGACGGCACAGAGCTCGCAAATACGGCTTATGAGCGTCGCCAGGGCTGCACCCTCCACTCCCATTGCCGGGGCGCCGAGATTTCCGAATATGAGTACCCAGTTCAGGAAGATGTTGAGTAGAGACGACCCGGTAAGCGTAAGAGCTCCCAGCATCGGATTGCCCATGCTCCTCTGAGTCGCAATATAAATGCCGCCTACGCCGGTAAAAAGGTGCGAAGGCCCAGCTATGCGCAGGTACGCCGCTCCGGGTCCGACCAGATCTTCGTTGTTGGTGAGGACCCTCATAATGCCTTCCGGGACCGTCACAGCAGCAGCAGCCACCGCGAACGTTACGATCAGCGCAGCGTAAAGGCCCATGCCCAGCACCCGGTTAATGGCTGCTTTGTCGCCCTTGCCGTAGTACTGCGCGGTGAGCACTCCGCATCCGCTCTGAAGGCCGAAACCGATGAGCATGACGATGAACATGGGGGTGTTCGCCAGGGACACAGCAGCCAGAGGCAGCTCTCCCAGGGCTCCGACCATGAACGTATCCGCAAGGGACATGGCGTTCATTATGAAGTTTTGCAGGATCATCGGGATCATCAGCGCAACGGCCGATCTGTAGAATCTACGTCCCTGTTTCAGATACGTCATTTTTGCCTCCGGATACTCTGCTGTCATTTGCCTGTCTTTTTCGGTCGGACTGCCGTCTGTTACAGCCGCCTCACGTTTTGAGCGTCAAAAATCCGACACCGGGCTGCGACCGCCGCCCGGTGCCGTTATTTGCATGGGATGCTAGATCAGCCTGCTTCCGCCTCCGCCGCCGATCGTAAGGATGCCGATAATTATACCGGCGATCGCCCAGCCTCTTGCGAGCTTTGCCTTTCTCAAATAGTCCTCATCTGTCACGGCCCTGGCCGCTTTTACGGAAAATACCGTCGCAACTATCCCACAGGGGAAAAAGAGGAGAATCGAGATGATGCTCAGAATCAGATACGTTTTCCTCGGCATCGCGTTATTCGTGTTGCTTTCGAAAGGCTCGCTGCTCGTCTCCGCGGGCGGCTCATGAGGCTCCGGCTGGACTGCCGGCGGGGCATCGACCACCGGGGCCGGACTGGTCTCTTCTGCCTGGGCAAACAGACTTGCCCCGCAGTTCGGGCAGAACTTGGCGCTTTTGGGGACCGTCGAATCACAGTACTGACAACGCTGCATTATTAACTCACCTCAGGCTTCGTAGAATGATTTATACGGATATGTCCTTTACAGTGAAATTATAGCTTTCTGTTTCCGAATGTGTCAAGTGCGCAGGACGTCAAATGAGGCGGACATCTGCGTGTCCGCCTCATTTTCCGCTGTTATTCTTTTAAAAGGCTCAGGATAGAATGACCTTGCGGAAGTTCTTCTTGCCGCGCTTGACTACAACGCCCTCGCGCAGTTCGTCGGCAGTGAACGACCTGGCTATATCTGTGACCTTCTCGCCGTTCGCCTCGACGCCGCCCTGCTGTACGTTCCTGCGGGCATCACCCTTGGACGTGCACAGTCCCGTGGCTACCAGGAGCGTGAGGATGTCCGCCGTACCGTCAACTAGACTGCTCTCAGGGATCTCGGTCGTGGGCATGTCGTCTGATACGCCACCGGCTGAGAATATCGCGCGTGCAGCCTCCTTTGCCTTGTCGGCCTCCTCTTTTCCGTGTACCAGACCGGTGAGCTCGTATGCGAGGATCTCCTTGGCGCGGTTGAGCTCGCTGCCCTCCCACTTCTCCATCTCGTCGATCTGCTCAAGAGGAAGGAACGTCAGCATGCGGATGCACTTGATCACGTCAGCATCGCCCACGTTGCGCCAATACTGATAGAACTCGTAGGGACTCGTCTTGTCAGGATCAAGCCAGACGGCGTTTCCCGCAGTCTTTCCCATCTTGTTTCCGTTTGAGTCTGTCAGGAGCGTTATCGTCATGGCGTGGGCGTCCTTGCCCAGCTTTCTGCGGATGAGCTCCGTGCCGCCCAGCATGTTGGACCACTGGTCATCGCCGCCGAACTCCATGTTGCAGCCGTAGTGCTGGAACATGTAGTAGAAGTCGTAGGACTGCATGATCATGTAGTTGAATTCGAGGAAGGACAGTCCTTTCTCCATGCGCTGCTTGTAGCACTCTGCCCGCAGCATGTTGTTCACGGAGAAGCATGCGCCGACCTCCCGCAGGAGCTCCACGTAATTGAGGTCGAGGAGCCAGTCGGCGTTGTTGAGCATAGTAGCCTTGCCCGGACCGAACTCGATGAACTTCTCCATCTGGCGCTTGAAGCATTCGGCGTTGTGATCGATATCCTCCTTGGTGAGCATCTTGCGCATGTCGGTGCGGCCCGAGGGGTCGCCTATCATGGTGGTGCCGCCGCCTATCAGCGCAATGGGCTTGTTGCCCGCCATCTGCAGGCGCTTCATAAGCGTGAGCGCCATGAAATGACCGGCTGTCAGGCTGTCGGCCGTGCAGTCGAAGCCGATGTAGAATTTCGCCTCGCCCGCGTTTACGAGCTTCTCGATCTCTTCTTCGTTGGTCACCTGGGCGATCAGGCCGCGGGCTTTGAGTTCATCATAGATTTTCATGGTAAGTTTTCCTTTCGTCGTCTCTGTCATATGAAAATCCCCTTCTCCGCAAGCGGAAAAGGGGACGTTTTAAAACGCGGTACCACCCCGATTCGGAACCGTGCAGCGACGGCTCCCTCGTTGGAGGGCTGTAACGGGCCCGCCCGGCCGCGCCTACTTGGGGAATCCCTTTCGGACGGCTGCTCCGGGACGTATTCGCTTTCCGCCGTCCTGCGCCCTCACACCTGCCGGACGCTCTCTTTGAAGCCCAAACGGAAGCTACTTGTTCCCTTCATCGCAAATATTGCGTGAAGTATAACACATGTGAAATGGAATTGCAAGCGTTTTCAGAAGAACATTTTCTTCCTGAAGCTCTCGCTTTTCCTGACGAGGCGGCCTATTATCAGCGCAACGAGGCTGAGCATGCCGCAGGGGATAGCGGCATAGACCGACCAGTCGAATCTGATCGCGCCGTGCAGGTGGATCTCGATAAGCATCTGCAGAATGATCAGGCTGACCGCGATCATCAGCAGCAGCACCACGATCTTCAGCGTGAGCGACGCCCTGCGCGAGCGCAGCATGAGATAGCCGCCTATCACCGCCGCGCCGGTCAGCAGAGTGATGGGCAGGGCGAAGAGCCACAGCCAGTCGCCGCCCAGTATCACGTTAAGAACGAACAGGAACAGCACCGTTTCGGCAACGCCCAGCAGCATGAACAGCCACACTATGGGCCTTTTGAAGAGGCAGGGGAGAACGACGGCGAGGAACGCGTAAACGATCGCCGCGGTGGGTATGAGCGACCAGGTCAGCGCCCCGTCGCTGATCAGATCGACGAGCAGTATCGACACGAGCGGTATCGCAAGCAGCAGTGAAAACACCCTTGCGGCGGTCACCCGCACGAGCCTGTGGCGAACCTTTTCTATATCGTTGGGGAAGGGCCGCTCGCCGTTTTCATCAAAGGGCTCGCGGGGGTTGATCACTTCCACCCCGCAGAGCGGACAGCGGCGTTCGGACGCGGCGAGCTCGACGCCGCAGTTGACGCAGTATGACATGGGGACCTCCGTTGG
>JAFZSD010000080.1 GCA_017619535.1 Oscillospiraceae bacterium
CAACATTCTCAAATATGGTGGGTGTAGCTCAGTTGGTTAGAGCATCGGATTGTGGTTCCGAGGGTCGTGGGTTCGAGTCCCATTACCCACCCCATAAGATGACGTCATCTCACAAAGATGACGTCATCTTACAGCATTGCCGGGATGGTCGGCCTGCATGGGGATGTAGTGTAACGGTAACACATCAGACTTTGACTCTGGCATTGCAGGTTCGAGTCCTGCCATCCCTGCCATCCGATAGTTCCATCATGACCCAGTAGCTCAGTCGGCAGAGCACCTGCCTTTTAAGCAGGGTGTCCGGAGTTCGAATCTCCGCTGGGTCACCAGAATGAAGTGTCTGCCGCCGGCAGGCACTTTATTGTTTCCTGAACGGTCCCGGAGGTGACGAAGTATGCTCATATGCCCCGTATGCGGATCTCCGCTGGAAAAGTCAAATAACGCGCTGCGCTGCGGAAACGGCCACAGCTTCGACGTCGCCGCCTCCGGCTACTGCAACCTGCTCACAGGCACGAAGCCCGGCGAGTTTACCGGCGACAGCCGGGAGATGATCGCCGCCAGAAGGCTCTTTCTCGACTCCGGAGCATACGAACCGCTCCGGGAGGCGGTGTGCTCCCGCCTTTCGGAACTGGCTCCCGGCAGACCGCCCTGCGCCGTCGACGCCGGCTGCGGCGAGGGATACTACACCCGCGGGATGGCGCGCACCCTCACGGGACTCATCCCCGGATACGAGGTCTTCGGAGCGGACATCTCGAAGGCAGCCACCCGTTACGCGGCGAAACGCGACAGCCTGGCCCGGTATATAACCGCCAGCGTGTACCGTCTCCCCTTCTCCGACGGATGCGCGGGGATAATCACTTCTCTCTTCGCTCCGGCTCCTCCGGACGAGCTTGCCCGCGTGCTGTCCGACGTCGGAGCGGTCCTGCAGGCGGTGCCCGGCGAAGAACACCTCATCGAACTTAAGGAGTCCGTTTATGAGGACCCCTACAGAAACGACGAGAGCAAGCACGCGCTGGAAGGCTTCGCCTGCACCGACAGGCGGAAACTGGTCTTCAGACGTCACCTGGACAGCGCGGAGCAGATCCGCGCCCTGTTCTCCATGACCCCTTACGTGCACCGCACTCCTAAGGAGGGCATCGGGCGTCTCAACGCCCTGACGGAACTGGACGTCACCTTCTCGTTCCTGCTCCTGACTTACGAAAAACAGAAATAGAAAAACCGCAGGGCGGATGATCATCCGCCCTGCGGTCGATATTTTTATGCAGCGTCAGCCGTCCTTTTTCTGTTTCTGCTGCCAGCTCCACGCGTCGCGGCACATATCGTCAAGGGTCTTTTCCGCCCTCCAGCCGAAAAGCCGCTGCGCCTTGGACGGGTCGGAATAGCTGACTGCGACGTCCCCGGGGCGTCTTTCAGCGATCACGTAGGGGATCTTCACGCCGTTGACTCTCTCGAAGGTCTTTATGACGTCCAGCACGGAATACCCTGTGCCTGTGCCGAGATTCACGATCTCCGCCCCGGTGTGCTCCATGGCGTAGCGGAGCGCCGTCACGTGTCCTTTCGCCAGATCCGTGATGTGTATATAGTCCCGCACGCCGGTTCCGTCGGGCGTCGGATAGTCGTCTCCGAACACCGGCTGCGCCTCGCGCTCGCCTGAGGCCACCTGCAGCACGTACGACATCAGGTTGTTCGGCTCTCCCGCCGGTCTCTCGCCGATGAGCCCTGATTCGTGGGCTCCTGCTGGATTGAAGTACCGCAGCATGACCACCGACAGCTCAGGGTCCGCCGCCGCGGCGTCCGTCAGGATCTGCTCTATCATGTATTTGGTACGGCCGTAGGGGTTCGCGCATTCTCCGGCCGGCGCGGTCTCGCTGTATGGCGCGTCGCTGGCGTCGCCGTATACAGCCGCCGAGGAACTGAATATCATCCTGCTGCAGCCGTATTCTTTCATGAGTTCCAGGAGCGTGAGCGTGGTGTCGATGTTGTTGCGGTAGTACGATATGGGATCGCTCACCGACTCGTTCACGGACTTCTTGCCGCCGAAATGGATGACCGCGTCGAAGGCGTGCGCGCCGAATATCTCCTCCATGTCGCCCCTGTCAGCAGCGTCGGCGCAGTAAAACTCCGGGCGTACGCCCGTTATCTCCGCGATGCGGTCGATGACGGAGGCGTCGCTGTTGGACAGGTTGTCCGCAACGACCACTTCATACCCCTGACCGATGAGCTCGACAGCCGTATGCGAGCCTATGAAGCCGGCGCCGCCGACCAGCAGGACCATTGACATGTCTGTATCTCCTTTGTTCGCTTTATATGCATTAGGATACCATTTCTGCGGGAAAAATCAACCTTGACTGCATCCCGGCGCAGGCTGGGAAAAAACTTCGCTTGCATTTTCCGGAGAAGTGCATTATCATATGTGCATAAAACTGCAAATCGCTCCGAGCCCTGCGCCTACGGCGTCAACGCTATGGCAGAAGGGCCGCAGACCTGTTTACCGGGTCGCCAGGGTCATGCTGGAAACGGCAGGACCTTCCGTGTTTGAGAAGGAGAGACAGCGATACTGAGCCTGCGTGTATTGGCCCGCCCGGATCGCCGGCGCGCCGAATCCGCGACGTATGTTTTTCGCCTCTGCTTCCGGCAGAGGCGTTTTTGTATTTATCCGGCATGATCAATACGGGCGTCTGCCCGTTTGATACACATCAATGAAAATTAAAATAGTATTGAAAGAAAGGGAGATTATCATGCGCAAAAGACCAATTTCACGCATCCTGACGATCCTGCTTGCGGTCGCCATCATCCTGTCGCTGGGCATTACCGCCCTCGCAGACGGCGACGCGGCGCCTGCGCTGGAGGTCTACACTCAGGATTACAACGGACAGCCTGTCCTCGCAAAAGCCTACACCGCTGAAGAGCTTGCCGCTCTGGCCGAGACAAAGGCAGACGGTTACGGTTACGTCTACTTCAAGGGCGACGCTGCCAACGCGGTCGCCGCCACCGAGTACGTGGCGTTCGACGCTCTCCTGGCTGATGCAGGCGTCACTTTCGCAGCCGGCGACAGCATCGCCTTCATCTGCGACGACGGCCCCTACGCCAAGTACACCCCCGCCTATGAAGACATAAGCGCCCGCGGCGTCGATGCGGACGGCAACGCAGTCCCCACCGCAGTGGCCATTTCCTGGGGCCAGGGCTCTCTGGCTGACGGCACAGTGGCGGATATCGCCGCAAAGGCCACGAACAGCGGCAAGCTCCGCTTCGTCTCCGGCATGACTGCCGATGAAAAGGAGACCTCCTCCGCAGCCGGAAAACGCATGCCTACCGGCGTCATTTCTATCACTATACTTAAAGCCCCCGTCCTGTCAGTTTACACCCAGATAGGTGACGACGGCGATCCCACACTCGCAAAAGCCTATTCCGCAGCCGGCCTCAAAGCTCTTGCTGAGACCAAGGCCGACGGTTACGGCTACGTCTACTTCAAGGGCGACGCCGCCAACGCCGTTGCAGCCACCGAGTACGTGGCGTTCGACGCTCTCCTGGCCGACGCCGGCGTATCCTTCGCCGCAGGCGACAAACTGTCCTTCATCTGCAATGACGGTCCCTACGCAAAGTACACCCCCGACTATGATGACATAACCGCCCGCGGCGTCGATATGGACGGCAACGCGGTACCTACCGCCGTGGCCATCTCCTGGGGCCAGGGCTCCCTGGCTGACGGCACCGTGGCGGATATCGCCGCGAAAGCCTACGACAGCGGAAGCCTCCGTTTCGTCTCCGGCATGACCGCCGCTGAGAAGGACGGCTCCTCCGCCGCCGGCAAGCGCATGCCCACCGGCGTCATCTCCATCACCGTCGTATCTCCGAAGCCGACCTACACCGACGTTCCGGAAGGCGACTGGTATTATGACGCAGTCTATTACTGCACCGACATCGGTCTCGTCAAGGGCATGCCCGACGGTTCCTTTGCCCCTGCTAAAAACATGAATATGGCTGAACTCACCCAGCTCCTCTACCGTATGGCCGGCAATAAAGACGCCGACGGGGAGTACTGGTGGTCCGCCGCCGAGAAGTGGGCGATCGACGCCGGAATCCTGACGGCAGACGAGTTCAAACCTGCGGAGAACGTTACCCGCGAGTTCTTCTTCCGCATGTTCTACGCGACCGCGGCGAAGACCGGCAAGTTCGACATGACTCCGCGCGCTGACATCACCGGGGCTGTCGATTACGCCGATATCGACGAGGCGAACCGCGACGCGATATCCTGGGCCGTAGCTGCCGGAATGGTAAAAGGCACGAGCGCGACCGAGCTCAAGATCGACCCGGACTTCGAGATGAACCGTGCGACCGCGTGCGTATTGATCATGCGTTATTTCGAGGGCTGACGGCGGATCGGAACATATCATAATTCCCCGGATAAAACGGTGCGGGCAGTTTGATGCCCGCACCGTTTTTTCGCATCGTTTTTTCGGCTCTTTCCGGCTTTCCGACAACTGCGCCATTCTTGACAAGACGGTGTACGCCGCCTTATAATACAGGCAAATAAAAGACTCGTATTTCCAAGCCTTCCGCCCTAACGGACCATGTCCTACGGGCGTTTGGCCGGAGCGGCGGCATCTCTGCCCGAGCGCTCCCGAAGCCGATACCGGAAACGGTGCGGCTCTCCGTGTTTGAGAAGGAAAAAGCGGTGCCGCATTGCCTGTATGACCGGTATCTCGTCGCCTGTTCTGACTCTTGGACGGAGTCGGAACGGGCGATATTTTTTGTTAAGGAGGGATCAGCATGGATACACCGCCGCGCCGCTACAGGAACCGCTTCGTCATACTCGCCGCGCTGTTCGTGGTCGTGTTCTTCGGCTCGTTCCTCGTAGGCCGCTATTCCGTCCCTCCTCTCACTCTGGTACGCGTCCTATGGGCCAGGATCGTGCGCCTGGTTACTTTCGAACACGTAGTTCCGGCCGCGCTCTGGACGGGTACGGAAGAGGCTGTCGTGCTCAACATACGCCTTCCGCGCATAGCGTGCGCGGCTCTCGTAGGCGCCGCTCTGTCCGTGGCGGGCGCGTCCTACCAGGGCATGTTCCGCAACCCCATGGTCTCTCCGGATCTGCTCGGCGCCTCAACCGGCGCCGGTTTCGGCGCCGCTCTGGCTATCTTATGCTCTTTTTCCTATTTCGGCATCACGATAATGGCCTTCTGCTTCGGCCTGGCCGCCGTGACGCTCGCCTATTTCGTGAGCCGTTTCTCTAGGCTCAACGCGACCCTCGGCATGGTGCTGGCAGGCGTCATGATAGGATCTCTCTTCTCGGCGGGCACCTCGTTCGTCAAGCTCGTGGCGGACACGGAGGACCAGCTCCCCGCGATCACCTACTGGCTGATGGGATCCCTTACCTCCGTAAAGGGACGGGACACGCTTTTCGCGCTCATACCCATCGCCGTGGGCACGATACCCCTTCTCCTGCTGCGCTGGCGCGTTAACCTGCTGACGCTCAGCGAGGCGGAAGCCCGTTCCATCGGGATCAACACCGACCGTCTCAGGCTTGCCGTCATCATCTGCGCCACCCTCGTCACCTCGGCCAGCGTGGCCGTTTCCGGCATGATCGGATGGGTCGGACTCGTTATCCCCCACTTCTGCAGGATGCTCTTCGGCTACGATTACCGGCGTCTCATCCCCGCTTCGATCCTCATGGGCGCGACTTTCCTGATGGTCGTGGACAATATAGCCCGCGTCATCACAGCCGGAGAACTCCCCATCGGTATACTGACCAGTTTCGTCGGCGCGCCGGTCTTCCTCTATCTTATCGTGACGGGAGGTGCCGAACGTGAGCGTTGAAGTAAAGGATCTCGATTTCTCCTACGGAGAGATCCCGGTGCTGCACGGCGTCTCCTTCAGCATAGAAGACGGCGAGCTCGTGGCGGTTCTCGGCCCGAACGGAGTCGGCAAGAGCACCCTGTTCGGCTGTCTTCTGGGATTCCTTAAACCCACGTCCGGCAGCGTGAGCCTCTTCGGACACGAAGTGCACACCCTCTCCCGCCGGGAGCTTGCCCGCTGCGTGAGCTATATCCCGCAGTCAGCGGCGCCGGTGTACAACTATACCGTGCTGGACATGGTCACCATGGGCCTTACCGGCCAGCTCGGACTGTTCCGCGCGCCCGCGCCTGAGCACCGCGAGCAAGCAATGGAGGCTCTGGACGGTCTGGGGATCGCCCACCTTGCCTACCGCGGCTGCAACCGCATAAGCGGCGGCGAGCGGCAGCTCATGCTCCTTGCCCGCGCTCTCGTACAGGGCGCCCGCCTTCTCGTCATGGACGAGCCCACGGCGAACCTGGACTACGGCAACAGCTTCCGCGTCATGGAACGTGTACGCGAGCTCACGCGAAGCGGCATGACCGTGATCTTCTCCACCCACGAGCCGAACCACGCCTTCCGTTACGCCGGACGCGTGCTGGCTCTAAAGGGAGGCTCCGTCCTGGCCGACGGCGTTCCCGGAGAGGCTCTGCAGGAGGAGACTCTCTCGACTCTCTACGGCATCGACGTGGCCGTCCGGCAGACAAACGTCGGCGGCGAGACGATAAAGCTGTCCATCCCCTATCAGGGAGGTCCTGAAAAGTGAAAAAACTTCTGAGCCTGTTTCTCGCCGCCTGTATGCTGGCGTGTCTGCTCACCGGCTGCGGCATAAAAAAAGCGCATATAGATCCCGACGTTGAGACCGTCGTCTTCACCGATTCCGCCGGGCGCAGCGTAGAGGTGCCGGCAGATATCACCCGCGTGGCTCCTTCAGGCGCCGTCGCGACGATGTTCCTCGCCTCCGTATGCCCCGAATATATGGTCTGCATAAGCTCCACCCCGTCGAGGAGCCAGTACGAATACCTTGACAAGGGTCTGCTGACCCTGCCTACGACAGGCCAGCTGTACGGCAGCAAAAGCACCATAAACCTTGAATCTCTCCTGAGCGCCCAGCCTCAGGTGATCATCGACCTCGGCGACGCCAAGGACGGCATCTCCCGCGACATGAACAGCCTGCAGAACCAGACGAACCTGCCCGTGGTGTTCATAGAGGCGGACCTGCCCCATATGGCGGAGGCTTTCCGCATGCTTGGACAGCTGATATCCTCCAGAGCCGACCGCTGTGAAGAGCTCGCCTCATACGTCGAGGAGACGGTGTCCCTGGCATCGGAGCGCTCCGCCATGATACCGGAACAGGAGCGCGTCAGCGTCATGTACACGACCGGGGTGTCGGGTCTCAATACCAACGCCCTGGGCTCCACGCAGGCCCAGGTCATCGACCTCATCGGCGCTGACAACGCCATCGTCGTGGACGACGTCAGCAACAAGGGCGGAGGCAACGCCATCAACATGGAGCAGCTCTACAACTTTGATCCCGACGTGATCCTGTTCACCACCGGGAGCATGTACGGCACTGCGGCGGACGATCCTGCCTGGTCTCAGCTCCGGGCCGTGAAGACCGGCGCCTATTACGAGATCCCCGGTCTTCCCTACAACTGGATGAGCAGTCCTCCCAGCATGAACATGTTGCTGGGCGTCCGCTGGCTGGGGAATCTGCTCTATCCCGAATACTACGATTACGACATGGCCGAAGAGGCCATGCGAGCGTACAGGCTCCTCTGGAACTATGAGCTCACCCGCGAGCAGGCCGAAGCCATGCTCTTAAACTCCACAGGAAAGAGGGGGACGCCGTGAAAAAGCGGATAGCCGCGGCGGCGGCTTTCCTTGCGCTCGTCCTGCTGATCCTGCCTGTCCCCGCCCGCGCGGACGCCGTGACGGACACCATCACCATCGGCGTGGGCTACTACGGCTGGAGCGAGGATCAGTACATAGAAAAAGCCACATATCACTGGACCGAGCTCGACGACTGGTACGGCGGAAGTCTCGATACCCACGATGTCATCTACAGCTATTACAGCGGCAGCCGTACGTATCTCGTCGCCGCAAGAGGCTTCTATGTCCGCGATCTCCTCTATTACGCGGGCATAGACGTCGGCAGCGTCGCCAGCATCGACTTCTTCACCCGTGACCACGCTAACGGAGCGTACCGCAGTTTCTCCGCGTACTCGCTTCTGTACATGCCGCGCTATTACTTCCCCAATCTTGCCGCCAACGAGGAGACAGGTGAGATATACGCCTACGACGACGACGATATATGGAACGGCGCGACGTACGTCGAATCCATGCTGGCGCTGGAGGACTACACGGAATGGGACGTTCCGGGCGCCGAGTTCGAGCAGCTGTACGATCCGTCCATGCTCAGCCCTAACGCGCGCTTCCACCTGTTCTTCGGACAGGCCGATCCCTCTGAGGCCAGCACCTCCAGCGCGGCGAAATACTGCTATAAGATCCTCATCACCTTTGCGGGAACACCGGTGCTGAGCACCGACCAGACCGATATGGAACTGAAGATCGGCAGCGGCCGCAAGATCGATCTGTATATCGACGCGGAGGACGGTCTCCTGAACGAGTACGTGCGGAACAACATCGTCTGGTCCAGCAGCGATGAGAGCGTGGTCTCCGTCGCTCCCGACGGCACGGTAACGGTCCTCTCCGAAGGCGACGCCGTCATAACGGCATCCTTCGAGAACTCTTCTGTCAGCGTTAACGTCCATGTCGCCGCGGACGCGGCCCCGAACGAGAGCGCAGGTCCGGCAAACGGCGAGGGCGAGGGCGACAGCCCCGGCGACGGCACCGGCAGCCAGACGCGCCCTGAAGACTCTCCCGGCCAGACGCAGCAGCCGACGGAGCCGGGACCGGATACGGAGCCCCCTCCGGAAAACGATCCCCCAGACAGCGCGTCTGAAGTGACTCTGCCGGAACGTCCGGCAGAGGTCCTTCCGATCACCGGACGGCAGATCCTGGCGATATCCCCGAAGGCGCTGGCCGGCGCGATGCAGGGAAATATCGATCCCGCCTATG
>JAFZSD010000081.1 GCA_017619535.1 Oscillospiraceae bacterium
GAAAACAAAACTGTCTATCTGGAGCTGACTCCTCAATCTGTAAAACCGTGGTACGGAAAGGAAATCCTATTCGATAGTGAGCAGAGTTTCGTGAACGAATACAAGAAAAATGATTGTGACGTAATTGATGTTACTGATGATGTTATTATAGGAAAAGCTCCTGATTTTCTGCTGTCAAGGATGCTTTGACAACTCCCGGTTTGCAGAGACAATGATATCGATCCGAGTGCTCTAACCCAACTGGTCAACGGCATATTCTTGACGTCGATGGTTGTGTGGGCAGCATAGATAACGGCATTTTATTCACGCTATTGTCCCAAGGCATGTGTGGAGTGCGTGACATTGATGACGAAGAACAAATAATAAGTAGGATGGCATCGTGAACCAGACCATCGTTGAGATGCTCGACAAGCTGGGGTACGATATTCAGATCACGTATGTGAAGAAGGAAACAAACTGATAAATCGGAGTTTTTGGAAGAACAAGCGATTTCATTGAACCGAAACTTTGCGAGGAAAACACTTCGCGGGATAGGAGCAGAAATATGAAAGAAAAAATAAAGGATATTCTGGAAAAGACCTTTGTTTTCGCCTTTTTCCCAGTGCTGGCGCCTATCAATGGGATCGTGACGGCAAAGAACCGAAAATACATCAAAAAGCCGTTGGGCCAGTTCATCGAAGTCAGCGGGCACAGAATGAGCGTGCTGGTCACCGGTCAGGGGGAACATACGATCGTATTCCTCCCGGGGCTCTGGAGGACCTGCCCTATCCTGGATTTCAAGCCGCTGTTTTCCCGGCTTGAGGACGAATACAGGATCGTAGTTCCCGAGAAATTCGGATATGGACAAAGCGATATTGTGAAGGAAAACCGGGATTTTGAAACCATTGTGGAGCAGTACCGGGAAGCGCTCTCCATCCTGGGAATCGAGCCGCCCTATATTCCCTGCGCCCATTCCCTGAGCGGGCACGATGTGCAGCTTTGGGGGCAGAAATACCCCGAAGAAGTCGAAGCATTCATCGGGCTTGATACCAATATCGCAAACTGTCCGGAGATAGAATTCAACTATAAGCATCTGTGGTGGGAAGACAGATTCCTGGAGCGGGTTTATGCCATCACGGGCTACTGTCGTACTGCGGATCTTTACGGACTGGATAAGGCACTGAGCAAGGAAGAGGTGCGCGTCATCCGGGAACTGGAGGTCCGGAACAACGGCAATTACGATTGTTACAGCGAAGAAAAGAATTACCTGGCGGCCCATAAGCTGATCAATTCCAGGCCGCTGCCGACGCACCCGACCCTACAGTTTGTAGATACGCCGGAATGGTATCAGGACGGCGATATTAAACCGCACGAAAAGGGCGAATGGGATGATTATGAGATCACCTGGGTCAGAGTCCATCAGGAGTATGTAGACTATGTAGCTGCCGTGAACCCTGCAAAAATCATTCACCGCAGCACTGGCCACGTGATGCACCACTATGACTACGTCGAAATGGCCGCGGAGATCAAAGAATTCCTGAACGAGGTTTTCGCCTGACAGAACAAACAACCCGTGAATTAGTTGCATATGTGCTTGCACAGATCTGATAAAAACTCCGTAAGCGACACGGGCTTTAAGCAATAATTGAAGACTGCCATGTACTGAAAATTCCCGTTTGCGGAAGTGATGCCATCAACGCTGACCACTCGACAGTTTTAGAAAATGGGAACTGCTCCACAAGGACGATCGTGGCAACAGCGTAGATAACGGCATTTTTATTCACGCTGTTGTCCCAAGGCACGTAGAAACGGTATGCTGCTTATACCACCAAAAGAAGGACTGTATTTCAGCGCCGTATGAGCCGAAGGATGCGGACTGTCTGAAAAGAACAGATCGGTAAATCGAAGATGACCTGCAGCGCTGCAGGAAGCGAATAAGGAGAATTCGATGATAATAGATTCATATGACGACAAATCGCCTGCCAAGATCAATGTAAAGGAGAATCAGAACGCAGTTCCCGTAGATGCGGTCATTTATACCTTTTCAGAAAAGATAGAGAAGTATGTTACGAAGAATTATGACTGTGAAAAGATCGGCGACTACACGTTGGCCAGCGGTGCTCATTCCGCGTATGTTCTCAATTACAATGGAAAGAAATACGGATTTTTCAAGACATGGGTAGGCGCTCCTGTTTGTGTGGCGCCGATCGAAGAACTGACCACTGTAATGACGACAAATAAGTTTATTCATTTCGGAGGAGCAGGCTGTCTCAATAAGGAGATTGCCAGAGGAAAGGTCATGATACCGACGGAAGCCTACAGAGATGAAGGCACATCCTATCATTATGCGCCTGCGTCTGACTACATCAGGATAAAGAACTGGAAGATTGTCCGGGATTTCATGGAAGAGAATCGGATACCCTATGTTCTGGGCAAGACCTGGACTACGGATGCTTTCTACAGAGAAACAGTTAACAACTTTGAAAAACACAAGGCTGACGGCTGCATCTCTGTGGAAATGGAAGGATCTGCCGTGCAGGCCGTATGTGATTTCCGGGGGTATGAAGTCTATATGTTTTTCACGGGCGGGGATCTGCTGGATGCGCCTGAATGGACAATGAGAAAAGAGAAGGGTCAGATAACACATACGCAGCACGATCCCGGACACTTTGACATTGCTCTGGCGCTTGCTGAGTATGTGGTAAATCTGTAAACTCTGATTCTGTTGATCTGTTCCTCGATCCCGGTTTGCCGAGACCGTAGTTTTGATGTCAAAGGAATAAGTAAAAATGAAGCTGAAGAACGTACTGATAGTTGTGAAGGATATTGAAAAAGCCAGGCGGTTCTATCATGACCTGTTCGGCCTTGAGCTGATCCTTGACAACGATGGAAACATGATCCTGACGGAGGGACTTGTTCTGCAGGAGGAGAAGTACTGGAAGGAGTTTCTCGGCAGGGAGATCGTTCCGGAGAACAATTCCAGCGAGCTCTATTTTGAAGAGCCCGATATAGAGGGTTTCGTCGAGAAACTGGAAAGCTATTATCCTGAAGTCAGATATGTTAACAGACTCATGACGCACAGCTGGGGACAAAAAGTCATACGGTTCTATGATCCGGACGGGAACCTGATCGAAGTGGGGACCCCCGTATAAAATGGCAAACATCATCACCGGCGTTCGGATCGTCTGCAGTATCGCCTTGCTGTTTTCTCCGGTATTTTCACCTGTCTTTTATGCTTTTTATATCGTTGCCGGCCTCAGCGACATGATAGACGGGACAGTTGCGAGGAAGACCGGAACGGTCAGCGAATTCGGATCGAAGCTCGATACAGCGGCAGATCTTGTTCTGGTACTTGTATGCCTGCTTAGATTCATTCCGGTCATCCCGGTTCCGACATGGCTCGTTATCTGGATCGGCCTGATCGCTGTGATCAAGGCGATCAATCTGGTCTCCGGATATGTCACGCGAAAAGAAATCGTTGTCCTGCACACGGCAATGAATAAGTTGACGGGCGTATTGCTGTTTGTTCTTCCGCTGACATTTTCATTCATTGATCTGAGATACAGCGGAGCATTTGTAAGTGCAGCCGCTACATTTGCAGCAGTCCAAGAGGGACATATGTTATACAGAGGCTTTCCACAAAGAACCTGCGTATGGAATCTACGGAGTCAAAGGTTAAGAAAATGATACAGCTGAACACAGAGCGTTTGATCATATATACGGCGTTACGTGAAGAAATGCAGGAAATCATCGACGAGCAAAACGACGATATGCTTAAGAAGGCATATCGGGAGATGCTTCAGGGGGCATTGGACCATCCGGATCAATGGGAGTGGTATGCGATCTGGATAATCGAACGTAAAGACGGAGCAAAGGTCGGAAATCTGTGTTTCAAAGGATTGAACGGCGACGGATCAGTAGAGATCGGATACGGGATTTCGGCAGAGTACCAGGGACGCGGATACGCGACCGAAGCGGTCGATGCGGCGGCATCATGGGCATTGCGTCAGCCGGAAGTGAGGCGCGTAGAGGCGGAGACCGAACCGGATAACAAAGCTTCTCAGCGTGTACTTGAAAAATGCGGGTTCATTCCCGCCGGAACGACCGGCGAAGAGGGGCCGCGGTTTGTAAAGACACTTTAACGGATTCCGGTTCATAGAGGATTAAGCAATGATAAGGCTGAGATACGGCAAAACGAATACGTTCTTTATCCATGGCAGCAGCGGCGGTCTGCTGTTTGACACGGACTGCGCCGGAACGATGCCTGCATTCTACAGGACGATAAAGCAGAACGGTATTGCCGTCAAAGACATCAGTTATGTTTTGGCCTCGCACTATCACCCGGATCACATGGGCCTTATAAGCGAGCTGATGAAACAGGGCGTGAAACTGCTTATAGCGGATGTGCAGAAAGACTATATCCATTATTCGGACTATATCCTTGCAAGGGATAAGACCGCCTGTCCGCCGATCGATGAAACGGCGGCGACGGTGATATCCTGCGAAAGGAGCAGGGATTTCCTGTCCCGCATAGGTATCCACGGCGAGATCATACACACGCCGAGCCACTGCGAAGACAGCATTTCTCTTGTTCTGGATGACGGCGATTGTTTTGTCGGGGATCTTGAACCGTTTGCTTATCTTGAAGCTTATGAGAAGAATACACCGTTGGAGAGGGACTGGGAACACGTTTTATCGTTCCATCCCAAACGGATACTATATGCCCATGCACCCGAAAAGGTATTGGACTGATGATTGTTTAAAGAAGGACGAGGAGATAAACAGATGAAGAATCTGTTCAGCAGTTTCTTTAATTTAAAAAAAGATAAGAAAGAAAAAGTGAAAGAGGAAGAAAAGGAGTATTGTCTTTGCTGTGATTTCGGATATGACATTACTTCTCCGATACCGTCGGTAGAGCCTCTCCATAAGAACGCCCACTGCTGCGTTCCCGCAGCCGTCGGTACGGCGGTCAAGCTGTTCCCGGGAGACCCGGAGCGGTTTGAGTATGCAGAATTCGTTTCCTTTATCACGGATGAGAACAGACAGGTCCGGGGCATGAAATGCAGGATCAGACCGGATAACAAAATAATCAGACTGTTGGGCGACCGGGAAGATCTGGTGTGGGAAGTAGACCTGATCTGCGGAAAAGAAGTGTTTGCCGAAGACAACAGCTATGAAAACGGGAAAAACACCCATACATATCGAAAACTGCTTCTGCAGACCAGGGACGGTGCCGCTCAGGCAACGCAGTCAGAGTAGACAAAACGGGATTGTCGAGGTGGAAGATGGACTATAAAGTAGATGATAAACAACTGACTGCATCAGACTTTCTTTCATTTGTGAATCAGGTCTGGCCGGGCGACTATGATGCGGAACGTACGCAAAACGCCCTTTCCAGAACGCTGAACATAACAGCATATGACGGCGGGAAGCTGGTAGGCTGCCTGCGCATCCTTTCTGACGGTTACTATTTCGGAACGATCACAGAACTGCTCGTTCATCCGGAGTATCAGAATAAGGGCGTGGGAAGCAAGCTTCTTCAGCTGGCAAAAGTCAGTACGCCGACCATGCTGTATTTCGGCGCGCAGCCGGGAGCGGAAGGCTTCTATGAAAAGAACGGATGCAGGAAGGGCATGCAGTCCTACACGATAGAAAAGAAAAGGAAATAGAATGATCCCGGCCTGCAGGGCCTTTGGGCTCCAGGCATAACGTCGGTACAGAAACGATGACAGAGAATGAACTAAGAGAGAACCTCAGAGCCAGGATCACGCCTGCGGAGGCGGTGGCCCTGAAAAGCGGCGGGGCAGATCTTTGCATAAGCGTGTTCAACAGGGAAGTGTGTTTAAGGCTTCTGGACGCTGAAAGCACGCACGGCGGGACCGTGCCCGACGAGAAGATCGGGACCCTTGAGGAGGATCTGAAAAACTACCTCGCCGAGTACATGGCGGACAGACCGGAAGGACACAAGTGGATCATAACAGCCTGCCTGTATCTGACATTCGTCGAGCACCTTCCGATGCATCCCCGGGAATCCGCTAAATGGATCGAAAAGGACGGGAAATACTACTGTCCCAGCATGGTGCCGGAGAGCGTGATCTGCAGCTGCTGTATGTGCGAGAGAGCAGACTAGACCCGTCGAATGATGGAATCAGCAATATACGGCAGAACAGAAGTGCCGTAAAGAGTCATAAAGCGCGTGGGAATGCGTCATTCCCAACCGGATTCAGAGGAGAAGGATATGAAACTGTCAAAGATATTTGAAGAAAGACCCGAAAGATGGGGGCTCAGGGGAGATCCGTATTTCTGGGATCACTTAAAAGAACTGGCGGAAAATATGGAGCTTATTACACCTGACGAACTGGAAGCGTGGATAAAGATCGAATACCTTTCGCTTTCGGGCAAAGTCCTGACCGACGAATACATGGATTTTGCCGTAATAGAGCAGTTCGCCCACGGGGGAATGAGTTCCGGCGGCGTTGATAACAGATGGTGGATGGAAGAAGGGATCCCGCTGCTGAAGAGCAGGCTGGAGTCTCTTTGACAAAGCCCGGTTCACGGTGCACAGATGTGGACGGATGATGATCCCGGCGGAAGGACAGATATGGACAGAAACACATTTCACGGCGTGGACGTGAACGGTCTGCTGAAGATCAGGGGCAAAAAGGGATACGGCGTAAGCTTTGCGGCCGCACAAGGCGACGGCGTCGAGACCTTCTGCTCCGGAAGCGGCAGGTTCGGCGAGAGCTTTCCCGTCGTTCCGGATATGATGTTCCAGGCGGGATCTGTCAGCAAGCCGATGTTCGCGGTGACGCTCCTCCGCTACGCCGACAGGGGACAGATCGACCTGGACGAGGATATCTCGGGCTTCGTGAGAGAATTCGTCAGCAGGCCGCTGACTTTTGAAGCGCTGCTTTCCCACACTGCGGGCTACAGCGTTCACGGCTTCTTCGGCTACCGCGCCGACGCGCCGCTGCTGACCTTAGAGGACGTGATCGCCGGGCGCGGCAATTCCCCGAAAGTCTGCAGGATTAGGCCCTACGGAAAGCAGTTCAGGTATTCCGGCGGCGGCACGACGCTGGCGGAGCTCGCGTTCACGAGGATCACGGGAACTTCGCTCCGGGACGCGTTCCGGGCGGAGGTCGCCGATACCCTGGGACTGACGCGGACCGGTTATTTCCAGCCTCTCGATGAAGAACTCGTCCCAGACGCCGCATTCGGAGGCAGGCTGAGAGAAAGAAAGAACGAGGACCCCGCCCGCGGATATCACTATTATCCGGAACACGCCGCCGCAGGCCTCTGGTCGACTCCGACGGAACTCGCGAAGATCGGCATAGCCCTTTCAAGGAGCGTCAGAGAAGGGGGCCTGCTGAAAAAGGAGACGGCGCGGCGTATGATCACGCCCGTGATGGACGGGTACGGGCTCTGCTGCAGAGACTACGGGGACACCGCCGGACACGACGGAGCGAACGAAGGTTTTCTGACCTACTGGAGATTTTCCAAGACCGGGGACCTGTGTGTGGCCGGGATGATCAACAACCTCTACGGCTGCTCCTACGACGGACTGCATGAGGTCGGGGACAGCCTTATCGAAACACTGAAAAACGGAGACGGCCGGATTGGGTGAAGATCCTTTTCCTCCCCGGAATACTGATCGGAACGACATCGGCCTAAGGAGACTGAACTATGTTACCGCAGCAGACGGAAGAGCTTTTAAACGGCTTTGTCGTGAAGTCGAAAGAGATTCTGAAGGACAACCTGACAGGAGTATATCTGCACGGATCTTCGGTCATGGGGTGCTTCAATCCCCAAAAGAGCGACATCGATCTGATAATAGTCGCCGACAGGCCGTTGTCTGATCCCGTAAAGAGAGAGTTCATGGACATGGTGGTCGGGTACAGCGCTCAGGGACCCGCCAAGGGGATCGAGATGAGCGTCGTCCTCAGGGAGGTGTGCAGGCCCTTCGTCTATCCAACTCCCTTCGAACTGCATTTTTCGGAGGGCCATCGGGAATGGTTCGAGAAAGACCCGGACGGTTACATACGCGAGATGAACGGTACGGACAAAGACCTGGCCGCTCATTTTACGGTCATAAACAAAAGAGGCAGATGCCTGTACGGAGCCCCGGCCGAAGACGTGTTCGGAGAGGTGCCGGACAGCGATTATATGGACTCCTTATGGTACGACATCGAAGGAGCCGCAGATGAGATAGCGGAGTACACCCTCTATCTCACTCTGAACCTGGCGAGGGTGCTGGCCTATAAAGAAGAGGGGCTGGTACTTTCAAAAAAAGAAGGCGGAGAATGGGCGCTCGGTCACATCCCCGCGGAATATCATCCGCTGATCGAAGACGCCGTGCGCGAATATACAGAAAACGAAGAGACCGTCTATGACAAGGCACTTGCCGGACGCTATGCCGGGTACGTTTTAAAACGGATCCGGTCCGGAAAACTGGAGGAAATCGTTATGACAAGAGAAGAAAGAGCTGAAAAGGCGGCGCAGCTGCTGAATTCCGGAGGCTGCAACTGTGCGCAGGCTGTCACGGGCGCCCTAGCCAATCAGACCGGACTGACGGATGAGCAGCTGAAGCAGGCCGCGGCCGGATTCGGCGCCGGCATGGGCAACATGGAAGGAGTCTGCGGAGCCCTAATAGGCGCGGGGATCATAGCCGGTCTGAAGACCGGGGGACTCGGCACCGTGAAGAAGACCCGGCGCATCCAGGAGGAGTTCCGCAGCAGGTGCGGCGCGATAAAGTGCAGGGATCTGAAGACGATGACGGACGGAAAGCCCCTGTGCCCGTGCGCGGACTGCGTCAGAAACGCGGTCGTGATCTGCGGAGAAGTACTGGACATCGATTAAACGGAGCGTCCGGACGGGAGCTGTAAAGGAGTACGACTATGGAACTTGAAAAAGTCGGCATCGGCACGATCGCCGCTCTGGGGCTCGGAACGGTACTTATGGTCTGCGTCCCGATCGGTATCGCGGTCTGGTGGCTGATCAGGAAAAAGGAAAGGGTCACGACGGTGCTCGTTGGAGCAGCCGTGTTCCTTCTGTTTGCCATCATCCTGGAGAAACCGATCCAAAACGCGCTGGCCTTTCCGACCCAGATAGGATTGACGGAACACGCGGTGAGCCGCTTTCTGAACGCGAGGCCGGTGCTGCTTGCGCTGGTCGCCGGTCTGTTTCCGGGGGTCTTCGAAGAGACCGGACGCCTCGTGGCGTTCAAGACAGTGCTCAGAAACAGGAAGAACAGGGAAACGTCCGTCTCCTTCGGCATAGGACACGGCTGCTTTGAAGTTATATTCCTGGTGGGCGTGGCATACATCGGATACCTCGCTTACGCGGTAATGATGAAAACGGGCGCCTTTCAGACGGTGATCGACGAGGCGGTGCAGAAGATGCCGGAGCAGGCGGAGACCATTTACGCCCAGGCATCGCAGATAGCGTCGTTCTCCTTCGCCGATCTCGGGACGGCCGTGTTCGAAAGGATCTTTGCGGTCCTGTTCCACATAGGGGCGTCGATACTCGTCTTCTACGCCTGCAGGGACAGAAAGAGAGCCTGGATGTATCCGCTCGCGGTCATACTGCACACGGCGATGGATTTCATAGCAGCGCTGTATCTGTTCGATGTAGTAGATATGTCCATGTGGGGACTCGAAGGGATCACCGCGGCGTTCGGCGTCCTGACGTTCTTCGGAGCGTATCTCCTGCTGTATAAGAAGGATCGTCTTTATTCGGATGAGGGGCGGTAACGTATGCTTGACCAGTTCTCAAGAACAAAGCTGCTTATAGGCCCGGATGGGCTGGATAGGCTTACAAAGGCCCGGGTCGCGGTCTTCGGGATCGGCGGCGTGGGAGGATATACGGTGGAGGCGCTGGCCCGGAGCGGTATCGGCGCCCTCGACCTGATCGACAGCGACAGGGTGTGCCTGACGAATCTCAACCGGCAGATCCACGCGACGCGGAAGACGATAGGACAGTACAAGGTCGACGCGGCGGAAGAGCGCATACGCGACATCAACCCCGACTGTAACGTACGCACGTACAAAACGTTCTATATGCCGGATACCGCTTCGCTTTTTGATTTCACAGAATACGACTATGTCGTGGACGCTATAGACACGGTCACCGGCAAGCTGGAGCTGATCTCGCAGGCGAAGGCGGCGGGGACTCCGATCATATGCAGCATGGGTGCGGGGAACAAGATGGACCCGGCCGCCTTCGAGGTGGCGGACATCTATGAGACTACCGTGTGCCCGCTGGCAAAAGTGATCCGGAAGGAGTGCAGAAAGCGTGGCATAGACTCGCTGAAGGTCGTTTATTCCAGAGAGGAACCGGTCCGGCCGCTGGAGGATATACAGGAGACCGACGGGGAAAGGGCGGGCCGGATGACTGTCCCGGGCTCCAACGCCTTCGTACCCTCCGTAGCCGGCCTCATAATAGCCGGAGAGGTCGTGAAGGACCTGACCGGATACGGGAGAACGGAATGACGGGGACCGTAAGCGCGAGACTGACGGACGAACTTGTCGGGACAGCGGTCGAAAAGGCGTTCAAAGCGTTCCGCCGGACGGGCGACCTCTGCAGGAAGGGGTTGCTGACAGGAGAGGAGTTCCGGCGGGAGATGACGCAGGCGTTCTGCGGCGTGTTCATGGGACTGTTTTCGGACAACAAGCTGGAGCTCCGCCTGACCGGAGCTAATTTTCCGCAGTTTGCGCGGGAATATGAGGAATACTTGAAAGGGAACTGTGCGGACGGTCCGGATCATCTGCCGTGGCTGTTCGACGTACAGGGCAGGCCCCGGGAAGCGCAGGAGGGCGACAGAAAGCGGTTTTTCGGACTGATGGAGACGTTCCGCCTCGCTCCGGAATACTTCGAACCGGCGCCGGAAGGGATGCCCGTGCCTGACCTCGTACCCGTCCACATGTACAGCTCTGCCGCGGTATACGGCACGCATTTCAGATGCGTAGACGACGGCGGGCTCCTGACGGACGCAGATCCGGAGGGCAGGACCTACAGACTGAAGAACGATCTGGGCCTGGAAGCCGTACTGACGGTCCGGGAGGACCGGCGGCAGACAGACAGGAAAGGCCTGGATTTCGACGAGATCGTATGCCGGACGGACAAGGGGATTATCGTTGCGAAAGCGGAGTTCCTCGCCGAGGGGCATATCGAAGGGTACACGGCCCGGGAGAGGAGCGGCGATCCGGCGGTCCTTATCCGAACGGGAGACTGTGGGAAGAAGGTCTCCTGGCTGGCATACTGGGAGAGCCCGGCGGACCGGGCCGCCCGGGAAGCTCATCCGCTGTGGCGGGAATACCGCAGATGGTGTATTGAAAAGGAAACCAGGCGGAAAGTGATTCTGGACGCGCTGTTCGACGGGTTCAGGCAGCCGGAGTCTGAAACACATTGACAGGAGAGACCGGAATGCTTCAGGATCAGTATGAAAAACTCGTTAAAACAGCTGAGGAGAACGGATATCTGAGCATAGGCGTGAACGCGGACGGCTCACCCGTCAGAGGCGGAATCATACCGTGGGAGCGCACCGTGTCGGCGTTCAACATGAGACCGCCCCAGCTCACGGTATCGGCCGCGGACTTAAGCGACGGGACCGAGAAGGACCTTCTTGAGAAGTGCCGCGTCATAGGATGCTATATATTCGAAGAGCTTGACGATTACAGCTTCATCGAAGGGCTCGGGGATATCCGGGATCTGTTCATCCTTCACGGCGGGAAGATAAAAGACCTGTCCTTCGTAATACAGCTGAAAGACCTCTTCATGCTCTATCTGGAGGACGCGTCACTGCCGGACCTGAGACCGCTCATCGACGTCTGCAACGAAGGCACCTTCGGCCCGGGGAAATGCTTCGGGTTCCGGAACTGCAGGATCAGAGACACTTCGGCCCTGGCGGATATCCGGTTCACACTTTCGGAACTGCTGATCTGGCCTGCCGAAGGGGACTCGGCCGAACGGTGGAAAACGGCCGTCAGGCCAGGAGTCTTCAGATTCTACGGTAAATAACAGAAAGAATACAGATATCCAATACTGGTGAGGAGGAGACGCAATGTCTGTTCTTGCTGCTTTTATGGTACCGCACCCGCCCCTTATAGTTCCGGAAGTCGGAAAGGGAGGCGAGGCTCAGATAGCGGATACAACGCTGGCGTACGAACGCGTGGCGGACGAGGTGGCCGCGCTGGAGCCGGAAACGATCATCGTCACGAGCCCGCATTCCGTTATGTATTCGGATTATTTCCACATATCCCCCGGCAGCGGAGCGGAAGGCTCGCTGCGCCAGTTCCGGGCCCCCGGGGTACGGTTCTCGGAGAAGTACGACACGGAACTGGTAAAACGCATCTGCGAACTGGCGGACGCGGAGAATCTGCCGGCGGGCACGCTGGGCGAGAGAGACGCGGATCTCGATCACGGCACCATGGTCCCGCTCTGGTTCATACGGAATAAATATACCGGCGGAAAGTTAGTGCGAATAGGCCTGTCGGGGCTCCCGCTGAGCGAGCATTACCGGCTGGGACAGATCATCGCCCGGGCGGCCGGAGACTGCAATCGGCGGGCGGTCATCATCGCCAGCGGAGACCTTTCCCACAAACTGCAGCCCTACGGCCCCTACGGATACTCGCCGGAAGGGCCTGAATACGACAGCCGCATCATGGACGTCTGCGGAAGGGCGGCGTTCGGCGAACTCTTCGATTTCAGCGAGAGCTTCTGCGACAAAGCCGCGGAATGCGGCCACAGGTCCTTTGTCATAATGGCCGGCGCTTTCGACGGCCTGCGGGTGAAGGCGACGGTCCTGTCCCATCAGGACGTGACGGGAGTCGGCTACGGAGTCTGCACGTTCTATCCCGACGGAGAGGACGAAGGGCGGCGTTTCCTAAAGGCTTATCAGGAAAAGAACGAGAAGGAGCAGCTGGAGAAGGCCGAAAAGAGCGACGCGTACGTTAAACTGGCTAGGGCCTCGGTGGAGGCCTGGGTAAGGGACCGCCGGCGCATACCCGTGCCGGAAGGTCTTCCGGAGGAGATGCTGGACCGCAGGGCTGGGACGTTCGTCTCCCTCCACAGGAACGGACAGCTCCGGGGATGCATCGGAACGATCATGGCCACGTGCGGCAGCGTCGCGGAGGAGATCCTTCAGAACGCCGTCAGCGCCTGTTCCCGGGACCCCAGATTCCCGCCGGTTGCGCCGGACGAACTGAGCGGCCTCGAGATCAGCGTGGACGTTCTGGGCGACCTCGAGCCCATCGATTCACCGGACCAGCTGGACGTCAAAAGATACGGCGTGGTCGTGAGCCACGGAATGAAAAGAGGCCTGCTCCTTCCGAACCTGGACGGCGTGGACACCGTGGAGGACCAGATAGACATAGCGCGCAGGAAGGGCGGCATCCGCGAGTCGGAGCCCTACACCCTGGAGCGTTTCGAAGTGGTACGTCATTACTGATTGTATAAGGAAGAGAGCGGATCATGGCTGTATGCGGAGTCTGTTTCAGACATTGCGATATCCCGGAGGGGAAGACCGGCTTCTGCGGAGGCAGGATCGCCCGAAACGGCAGGGTCGAGGCCTATAACTACGGCCGCATCACGTCCCTCGCCCTTGACCCGATAGAGAAGAAACCACTGGCGCGTTTCTTTCCGGGCAGCATGATCCTGTCCGCGGGCAGTTTCGGATGCAATCTCCGCTGCCCCTTCTGCCAGAACCACGATATTTCCTGGTCGGAGCAGGCCTTCAGGTTCGCGGAGACTGCGGAAACGGCAAGCCCGGAAGAGCTGGTCGATCTTGCCTTGAAAACGCGGGATAAGGGGAATATAGGCATAGCGTTCACCTACAATGAGCCCCTGATCGGATACGAGTTCGTCCGTGATACGGCGAGACTGGCGAATGAGGCGGGGCTTAGGAACGTCATGGTCACGAACGGTACCGCGGAGCTTTCCGTTCTTAAGGAACTGGAGTCGTATATAGACGCGATGAACATAGACTTGAAAGGTTTTACCGACCGCTACTACAGCAGGGTGCTGGGAGGCGACCGAAGCCAGGTCATGGCGTTCATAACGGAGGCAGTGAAAAGCTGCCACGTGGAGCTGACGACCCTGATCGTGCCAGGCGAGAACGACAGTGAGACCGAGATCAGAGAGCTTTCGGAATGGGTAAGCGGCCTGAAGGAGCCGGACGGAGATGACGTTCCGCTCCATATAACCAGGTTCTTCCCGCGCTTTCATATGACGGACAGGGGAGCGACCGACGTGAAGACCGTATACCGCCTGGCGGATACGGCGCGGGAACGCCTTAAATACGTATATACGGGAAACTGCTGAAGCATGGAGGATTTAAGAAAATGAAACATGCTGTCATCGTGACAACGGCCGGCGGGAACGGCGCGGAGAAGTACTTCGAGACGGGAACGGCCGGGGAAACCGGAAAGTTTCTGACAGAAGAGGAGTACACCCGGGAGGAACTTGACGCCTTCGAGGCCGAAAAGCCGAAATGGATAGTGGAATGCAGGGGAACGCACTGTTTCCTGGCGGACAGCGACAGCGGCGAGGACGCCGACGGACACTACTGCGGCTATTTCGACCTTGTCCCGGAAAGAGCTGTGTTCGATAATGGAAAGCTTGTCGGTTTCTATCTGTATACTGACGGATTCAGGTATTCCGGAAGGGGCAGGGCGAGCTTTTCGATAGACGATTGGGGGTATCCGGGATACGGACTGTCCGGTGCCGCCGCGTGGGGAAGCGATGCGCATCTGTTCCTCTTCTCGGAACCGGACACGCACGTCTGGGGAGACTGGAGCCTTCTGGTCAGAGAACCCGGAAAGAAGTACGAGTCGTATCTGGACTTCTGAAGCATGACGCCGCGGATATCCGGAGCATCGGCGGAAGGATATCAGGACGGCCGGTGTTTTCAAATAAGCAAAATGAGGAAGAGGTTTAAAAATGTCAGACGAAGAAAGGGCCAAACTGAAAGAAGCCATCCTTCTGGTGTACGACGCCATGGAAGAAAAAGGGTACAACGCGATCGACCAGTTCGTGGGATATCTCGCCTCGGGGGATCCCTCCTATGTAACGAACAACAGAAACGCCAGGAACGTGCTCATGAAACTGGATAGAGACGACGTTCTGGAGGAACTGCTCAGGACCTATATCGGGAACGCGCGGTAACCGGACCGAAATGGAACTTGTGACTGTCAGACCCGAAGACCGGGAACTCCTCTGGAACATAAACCAGAAGTATCTCTATGAGATGACGAATTTCTACGACGACGAGCTGGACGGAGAGGGGAACCTGCATTACGGGTACTTTGAAGAATACTTCGCGGATCCGGAGCGCAAGGCATTCTTCCTGTATGAGGGGAAGACTCTCGTCGGGTTCGCGATGATCCATCCGTATTCGAATATCGGAGGGAAACCAGACTACGTACTGGCGGAATTTACCGTTTTCCCGATGTACAGGCGGAAACACCTGGCAGCCGCGGCTGCGAAGGAGATATTCGGCCGGTTCGGAGGCGGCTGGGAAGTCAAATACAGCGAAAAGAACGAAGCCGCGAAGTCGCTCTGGAACAAAGTGACCGAAGGATACGGCCCGGACAGGGTATCCCTGAACGATACGGAAACGGTCCTGGTATTCGATACGGGGGCCGGGACGGCAGGAGAATGAAATGAAACCGATAATCGGCGTTATGCCTTTATGGGACAAGAAAAAAGACAGCCTCTGGATGCTTCCGGGTTATCTGGACGGCCTAAACGAGGCCGGCGGACTTCCCGTCATATTCCCGTTCTCCGCGGATGAGCGGGAACTGGATCAGCTATGCGGAATGTGCGACGGATTCCTTTTCACGGGAGGACACGACGTCTCTCCAGGGGTATACGGCGAAGACCCGATTGAAGGCCTCATCGACGACTGCGGGAAACGGGACTCGATGGAAACAGTCGTCCTTAAGTATGCGATCGATTCGGACAAGCCGGTCCTCGGTATCTGCAGGGGCATCCATTTCATAAACGCCGTGCTCGGCGGATCTCTGTATCAGGATCTCCCGACACAGCATCCTTCAGATATAAGCCACCGCCAGAAGCCTCCCTATGACGAGCCCTCACATGACGTGACGGTCGCAGCGGATTCTCCGCTATACCGCTGTCTGGAGACGGACAGGATATCCGTCAACAGCTGCCATCATCAGGCGGTCAAACAGCTCGCACCGGGCCTGGAGCCCATGGCGGTATCGACCGACGGACTGGTGGAGGCGCTGTACATGCCCGGCAAGCGATTTCTCTGGGCGGTGCAGTGGCATCCCGAATTCTCTTTCAGAAAAGATGAGAACAGCAGAAAGATATTCAGGGCGTTCATAGACGCCATAGGGTGAATTGCGGAAAAAACGTATACATAGCCTGAAACGGAGACCGGCCCGAGGACCGGGTGACGCTGACATGAAGAAAAGGAAAGAGCTTCTCACAATCATCATATTCGTAACGATCGGCGTCATCGTCGTCATGGGCGCCGTATGCACGCTGGCCTGGGCGCTCTGGTCGCAGTACGATCTCAGAACGGGGCTCAGCAATTACCTCTGCATCACCGTAGACAAAGACCAGACCAGAGAAAAGATAGGGGACATCGGCGGCTATGCCCTTTATATCGAGGGGCTGGATCCGGAGGAGTGCTACTTCACCACATTCAGCGCGGATACGGTCCCGCTGAGGGAAGCCGTCGAAAGGGATCAGATCACAGTGAAAGGTATAACCAGGCACGCTTTTGCGACCGTCAAAACGGACGGTGCAGTGGTGTACCGGTTCGATAACTATGAGATAGCGGTGTCCGGCTACGACTGTATCATCCGGAACAAAACGGGAGTTCTGAAGCTGGCGGGTCAGTCGGCCGCGAGAGTCGTAAAGAGCATTGGACCGGAGAGGACGCGCACCGGGATCGCGGGAGCATTCTAGGAGACTGAAATGAGTTTAAAACTTATAAAGCTCACAAAGAAATATGAGAAACAGCTGGGCGAGATGATCGACGAATGGAGAGCCGACCAGGAGCTGAACCACACGAACACTTCGCCCGGCGCCATATTCAAGAACGACTATCACGATTTCGACTATTATCTCGAACATCTCGACCAGAAGACGGCCACGAAGGACAGAGTGCCGGGTTCAGTGTTCTTCCTTCTGGACGAGGATGAAGACAGGCTGCTGGGCGCCGTGAACATCCGCCACTACCTGAACGATGACCTCCTTAAAGAAGGGGGACATATAGGAGACGGGATAAGGCCCGGCGAGCGGAGAAAGGGCTACGCCACCAAAATGATCGGCCTGGCGCTGGAGGAGTGCAGGAAACTCGGCATCGACAGGGTCCTCATGACATGCGACAAGGACAATATAGGTTCCGCAAAGTCCATAATGAACAACGGGGGAGTCCTTGAGAACGAATTCGTCAATTCCGAAGGTGTGGTCGAACAGCGTTACTGGATCGATCTCCGGAAGCCCGAAGAGAGGTTTACATAATGTTTGACAAAGAACTGGTAAGGAAAACGGAAGAATTTCTGAAAGACAGATTCGACGCCGGGACATATCTTTCTTCACATCCGGAAGCAAAGGCTTACCGGCTGGAGCACACGTACCGGGTCGCCAACATCGGAAGGGATATCGCCGCAAAGGAAGGCTTCGACGAGACCGGAATGGTCATCGCGTGCCTTCTCCACGACGTGTCCTACTGCGAGGAATTCGGAGAGAACGGCTGGAAGGAGCACGGAAGGGCGTCCGCCCGGATAGCCCGCCTGTTCCTTGAGGAACTGGGACTTAAGGAGGACCTTATTGAAGACATCTGCTACGGCATAGCCATACACGTGGACGACGAGGCGGATTTTCCCGGCGAGAAGACGCCCTTCGCCCTGACGGTGGGGGACGCGGACAATATAGACCGCTTCGACGTATACCGCATCCATGAGGGCCTCGCCTGCGACGGGTTCCTGGAAAAGAGCTATGACGAAAAACTCGAATACGCCGAAAAGAGACTTGAGAGACTCAACCAGCTGAAGAGCTTTCCCATGGGAACGGAGACTGCCGGCGCTCTTTGGCAGGAAAGGCTTTCGTTCTATATCTCGTTCTATGAGAAGCTGGCGGATCAGCTGAAGCACAGCCGCGAAATAACGGAATGACGGCCGCGGGGACAGCCGCGGATCAAATGATCAAAGATAAAAATTTATACATAAAGGGGTAAGAAAAATGATAAACAACGAGACAATGAAGAGCATCCTTGCCAGACGCAGCTACAAGATGTTCGACGGAAGGCCCATCGACGACGAATCGCTGGATACGATAATCACGGCCGGCCTGTACGCGCCTACCGGCATGAACAGCCAGCCCTGGCACTTCACCGTTATCAGGAGCCCGGAGATGCTCGAGAAAGTCGGCGCCGCCCGCAGAGCTCTTCCGACGCCTCCCGGAGTACCCGCGGCCGGCGATCCGATGCGCAACGCGCCCGTCATGATAGTCGTTTCAGCCAGGGACACTCTGACCGCTTACGAAGACAGCTGCCTCGCCATGGAGAACATGTTCATCGCGGCCGCTTCCCTCGGCATCATGAGCGGTTGGGACCACGCCACGGTAAGAGCCCTGTTCAAAGAGGG
This sequence comes from Oscillospiraceae bacterium, assembly GCA_017619535.1. Lineage (GTDB taxonomy): Bacteria > Bacillota > Clostridia > Oscillospirales > Oscillospiraceae > RGIG8048. The sequence continues at coordinate 18,594 of JAFZSD010000081.1, forward strand.
ATCCGATCTGAAGAAGGAACTTATACCGGAGGGTTACACCGTGTACGCGGCGGCGTTCTTCGGATATCCCGGCCCGAACGTAAAGGACCGCGGGGAGCGCAAGGGAACCGTAGAATACATATAAGTATCTGATCCGGAGGACGGATATGCGGTTCGGATTTTCCTACGTCGGCCTCATATTCCTGCTGATGCTCTTCGTGCCGAACTTCCTGTGGACGAAGAACAGACCGGAGGGGTACGACGCCTATGCCAAAAATGAAAACAGGATACTGCTGGCTCTGGAACGCGCCGGAGAGGTCGCTGTCACGGCGCTGATGCTCGTTTTCAGCAGCAACGACGTACAGGGACTCGACGGCAGGCTGGCCTGGCTCGCCGCGGCGTTCGTCCTGATGGTCCTGTACGAGATCTTCTGGATCCGTTATTTCAGAAGCGGAAAGACCATGAAGGACTTCTACGGCAGCCTCCTCGGCATCCCGGTGCCCGGAGCTACGCTCCCCGTGATCGCTGTGCTGCTCGTCGCGGTCTACGGAAGGAACCCGTATCTCTTCGCGGCGGGCATAGTCCTCGGCATAGGGCATATAGGGATACATCTGGGACACAGGAAAGAGGCGGCCGGACAGGACCGGCCGTGACACGGCGAGGATAAACGGAAAGGGGGCCCCGATGGTCACCGAAGAGATCAGAGAAGAACTGCTGCGGATGCAGGATGAAAAGTACCGCGATTTCCAGATAAAACTCATCCCGACGGCGGCGCCTGAATCGGTCATAGGCGTCAGGACCCCAGATCTGAGAAAACTCGCGAAACAGATGTCGAAAAGGGAAGACGTCGCGGTTTTCCTGAACGATCTGCCGCACCGGTATTTTGACGAGAACCAGCTGCACGCTTTCATCGTTTCAGAAATTAAGGATTACGGGCAGTGCATCGCGGAGACGGAACGGTTCCTGCCGTACGTGGACAACTGGGCCACCTGCGACCAGATGTCTCCGAAGGTGTTCGGAAAGCACCGGAAGGAGCTCTTGGAGAGAATCGGAAAGTGGATACGGTCCGGAGAGACCTACACCGTAAGGTTCGGCATAGGCATGCTGATGGAGCACTTCCTCGACGGGGATTACGACCCCGGATACCCGGAAATGGTCGCCGGTATCAGATCCGGCGAGTACTACGTAAATATGATGACCGCCTGGTATTTCGCCACGGCCCTGGCGAAACAGTACGAGACGGTGATCCCGTTCATCGAAGAGAGACGTCTCGACACGTGGACCCATAACAAGGCGATACAGAAGGCGCTGGAGAGCTGCCGCGTGACTCCGGAGCGGAAAGAGCATCTGCGGAGCCTCAGGATCCCCGGTAAACACCGGAACTGACGGGAGGATTCGGTTTGGGTTCTTTCAGCTATATAATCCTGATAATAGAGACACTGGCCGCCTGGGCCGTGCTGTTCGCCGTCCAGATACCGCTGCGGATAAGATGGCATCCGGTCCTGCGGATCATAGCGATCATCGTCAAAGTGGTCCTCATCCCTGGAACGGCGATCCTATTCGTTGCGGTCGTATGCGGTTTTTCGTACAGACACGGAGATATCCTGAACGCGGTCTACATCGCGCTCATCGCCGATACTGCCGCGGATGTGATCGGCTTTTTTGCCGGACTTTTCCGCAGAAAAAGACCGGAAAGCCCCGGAAGGCTGCATTTTCCGACGCTTTGCGGCGTGCTCAGTCTTATATTCTGCGCGGCCCTATTCGTTTACGGGACCTGGAATGCGGGAAACGTCACGGAACAGAAGCATGTCTGGGAAGCGGAAGGGCTGGAGCGTCAGCACACCTTCGCTTTCGTCGCGGATATACACGCCGGACAGGCGATGTCTGAAGAAAAACTCTGGGAGCTGTGCCTGCAGATTAACGCCGAAAGCCCCGAGTTCGTCATCCTGGGCGGAGACGTCACGGACGAGCTGACTTCCTATGAGGATATGACAGCGGTCTACCGGATCCTGTCGGAGATCGAGGCACCCGTATACTTCGTCTACGGCAACCATGACAGGCAGCCCGACGCCTCTCTTATGGGAGGAAGGACGTACACTGACGAGCAGCTGACGGAGGAGATAAGAAAAGCGGGCATAAGGATCCTGGCGGACGAATTCGTGAAGATCTCCGACGACCTGGTCCTGCTGGGCCGTGAGGATCTGAGCAGGGACGAGCGCATCGCGTGGAACGGTCTTTCGGATCCTTTCGGTGACGGCGCGGCCCTCGTGGTGGCCGATCATCAGCCCTATGACGAGGATCAGCTGGCGGTCGAGGTCTCGGCGCTGCAGCTGTCGGGGCACACCCACGCCGGACAGCTGTGGCCTCTCAGAGCATTTTACCGTTATATCCTGGGACTTCCCGCATACGGTGAGTTCGAGGAACCTGGCACGCGGCTGTATGTAACCGCCGGCACGTTTGGATGGATGATCCCCATGCGAACTGAAAGACATTGCGAATGGGATCTCATAACACTGCAGCCCGCGTAAGAAGATGACCTGTGTTTTGAATGGGGGATAGATCATGAACGGTTTCAAGGAAAAAGACTACAAGGTATTCGAGATGTTCAGGGATCAGTGGGCTCTGGTAACAGCCGGAGACCCTGAGGATTTCAATTCCTGCACCCTTGGATGGGGCAGTCTGGGCACCATCTGGACGAGACCTGGCAGAGGATACATCGTCACCGTTTACCTGCATCCGTCCCGTTACACGACTGAGTATCTGCTGAGGAACGACCAGTTCACGGTCAGCTTCTTCCCGGAGAGATACAGAAAAGCGCTTGCCGTTATGGGCACCGTTTCAGGACGGGATCACGACAAGCCCGCCGAAGCCGGACTCACTCCCGCGCCGATAGGAGACAGCGTAACCTATAAAGAGGCAGAGCTGACTTTCCTGTGCAGGAAGATATATCAGCACATGTTCTCCAGGGAGGATCTGGCGCCTGAGATACAGGAGATATACAGGAACAACACGAAAACGTTTCCGCCTGACGAAAACGGCGATTGGCAGCCCCACTGGATGTTCATCGGGGAGATCCTCGAAACGGACGACAGGCGTCCGGCGAAAGAACAGGAGTGATCCCGTATGAAAAACGGAAAGAGACCGGATCCCGATGTGATCCACCCGATACCCGGATACGAAAACGAGATATATGTCAGACCTGCGGTAAAGAATACGAACATCATCGTAGGAGACTTCACGTATATTGCCGATTCAGAGTTCGAGAGCCATGTGACCTATCACTATGAATGGAACGGCGACAGGCTGATCATAGGGAAGTTCTGCCAAATAGCCTCAGGAGTGGAGTTCGTGATGAACGGGGCGAACCACAAGATGAACTCCGTATCCACATTCCCGTTCTACACGCTGGAAGGCTGGGACATGGACCCACCACCTCTGGACGACCTGCCGATCAAAGGCGACACGGTGATCGGAAACGACGTGTGGATCGGACAGGACGCCGTCATACTTCCCGGAGTCCATATCGGCGACGGGGCGATAATAGGAGCCTGCAGCGTGGTGGGAAGCGACGTCGACCCCTACAGCATCGTGGCCGGCGATCCGGCAAAGCTTCTGAGGAAACGATTCGACGACGAACTGATAGATATGCTGCTCCGCTTCAAGTGGTGGGACAGGAGCGTTGACGAGATAAACGCACTGATCCCACTGCTGACCTGCAGCGATCTGGAAAAGGTCAGGAAGGAACTCCAGGAGAGACTATGATAATACTTATCACCGGCGCGTCCCACACCGGGAAAACGCTCCTTGCCCAAAGGATGCTCGAGAAATACGGGTTCCCGTATTACTCCATCGATCATCTGAAGATGGGACTTATCCGGAGCGGGAACACGAGCCTTACGCCGGAAGACGACGGCAAGCTAACGGAGTATCTCTGGCCGATCGTCCGGGAGACGGTCAAGACAGCCATAGAGAACGGACAGGACCTGATAGTCGAAGGCTGCTATATCCCGGCCGACTGGAAACGGGATCTCGACTCCCGGTATCTGCCGTCTGTAAAGCTCATATGCCTAGCCATGACGGACGGCTACATCGACCGCTGCTTCGAAGACATTATGAGACACAGCCGGGATATCGAAGACAGGCTGGACGATTCCCAGTGCACGCCCGACGCCCTGAAGGCTGATAACCGCGCGTATATAGACGGATTCGGCAGGAACGGCGATACTCTCGTACTGATAGATTCGGATTACGAAAAGACTGTCGAAAGCATCATAGATGATATCGGGGCGGAGACAGACAGAAAGGAAAGAGCAAAGTGATCTGTTTTCTTACGAGCAGGACATATGTACATGACACCGGGGAGATGAATCCCGCGAACGGTTTCACGGACGAACTGCGCCGGTGTTTTCCGGAAAACTGCAGAGCCCTTCAGATATGTTCCGATCCCGACAGCTGGGAGAGGACGGACTTCTACGCCTCCTTTCTGAGAGAGAGCTTTGAAAAAGCGGGGTTCAGTATCGAGAGCTACCGCACTCTGGACGGAAGGAACGCGGAGCAGGCGGCGGAACTCATAAAGGATTCCGACCTCATCGTGCTCAGCGGCGGACACGTCCCGACGCAGAACAGATTCTTCCAAAGAATAGGCCTGCGTGATCTCATAAAGGATTTCAGCGGCATCGTCATAGGCATAAGCGCCGGCAGCATGAACAGCGCAGATACCGTATACGCCCAGCCCGAAGAGGAAGGCGAGGCCGTCGACCCGGGCTATCAAAAGTTTCTTACGGGACTCGGCCTTACTGAGACGATGCTCCTTCCGCATTACCAGGATGTCAAGGACGACGTGCTGGACGGCCTGCGGGTCTTCGAGGACGTCACGTACCCGGACAGCATGGGCAGGACGTTCTACGCCATTCCCGACGGAAGCTATCTCTTCATCGGAAACGGCAGAGAGGAACTGAGGGGAGAGGCGTACAGGATAAAAGACGGAGGTATCGAACGGATATCCGGGGACGGAGACACGGTCGTCCTAAGCGGCGCGGAACCGGACACGGACGATCTGATACTCGTAAGACCCGACGGGACTTATCTTGAGCAGATAAGGAGGTTCCGTGAGGAATTCGCCGACTGCCTCGACTGGCTCCACGGAGCCCAGGGACTGAGGTATCACGAGGATCCAGCGGAATGGCTCCGTTACCTCGCCCTGTGCGGGGACGAATCGACGGTGCCGGAAGGCGATCACCTTTATTCCCAGTTCATCTGCGTGAGGCAGACCGACGGAAAGATCGTGGGGACCGTAGGGGTCCGGCACAGGCCTGTCGGCCCGCTGGATACATGGGGCGGACACGTGGGCTACTGCGTGTGCCCGTCCGAAAGACGGAAGGGCTACGCCACATGGATGCTCCGTGAAGTGCTGCCCTACTGCAGGAGCCTGGGGCTCGACAGGGTCCTTCTGACCGCCGGAGACGAGAACCAGGGAAGCGTGAAGACGATACTGGCAAACGGCGGCGTCCTCGAATCGTATGTTCAGACCCCGAGACACCCCATGCCGGTTGGGCGTTACTGGATCGATCTGAGCGACTGACCCGGGCGGAGTTTTTTCCCTTCAGGCGAGAAAAGATGTTTTCACAGAGTGCAGAAAGGGTTATACTGATAGAAAGCGGACCGTATATCAGCCGCAAGGCGGCATCAGATAGGCAAAACGACAACAGACTATTAGGAGGAGAGAAAATGGGACTGCGCAGTTTTTTCAGATCGATATTCGGTAAAAAGGAAAAGGTTGAGGAATGCGTCGACAGGAGCATACCGGATCTGAACGTAGATCTTGAAGTGGACCCGTCTCAGATCAATCCGCCGGAGACGCGTTATACAGAGGAGTACAAGGAATTCGTGGAGAGCCTTGAGAACGACCCGTCCAGGGGAGTGAAGATCGAAGCCGCCGAGGAAGCGGTGAGATCCGCTGCCGCGGAGGCGGCCGAAGGAGCCGCGGAGACCGTGAAAGACGCCGCGGAGACGGCGGAAGAAGCAGTGGCCGGAGCGGCCGAGACAGTCGCGGAGGCGGCCGAAGAGACCGTTTCCTACGCAGCTGACGCAGCCGCGGAGGCTGAAGAGACCGTTACGTATGCCGCCGACGCTGCCGAAGAAGCCGTCACCGGCGCTGCCGAAGCAGTCGAAGAAGCCGCGGAAGAAGCCGTAGGCGAGGTAACGGAAGACCTGGATTCGGAGATCGTCGACGTTATCGATCCGGACAAAGCGGAAGACGTCGATCCGGACCGCGAGTGAGGCGGCACCGTACACATACTTCAGATACGGAACAACACGATGAACATAATGGTAAGCGCCTGCCTTCTTGGACACAGGTGCAAATACAACGGCGGAGACAATTACTGCGAAGAGGTCAGAGCGCTCACCGACAGGCAAAAGGTGATACCCGTATGCCCGGAGTCGGCCGGGGGACTTCCGACTCCGCGCCCGCCCTGCGAGATAGTGAACGGAGAGGTCGTCGGTTCCGACGGCGTGAGCAGGGACCGGGAATTCAGGGCCGGGGCGGAGATCTGTCTGGAGCTCGCGAAGGAGAAGGACATTGACCTCGCGGTCCTGCAGTCGCGGAGCCCCTCCTGCGGAGTGGGGAAGATCTACGACGGCACTTTTTCCGGCAGGCTCGTCGAGGGCTCGGGAGTGTTCGCATCGATGCTGCAGGCTAACGGCATCCGCGTCATTGACGCAGCTGAACTGACGGGAGAAAAGCTTTAATGAGTGCGCTGAAATTCAAATACGTACGGATACAGGGCAAGGAACTTGCGAAGAACACGATGTACGCCAAGGGCGTATTCAGCATGTGCTGGCAGCTGGTCCGTGACGACGTCATGGAAAAGGAGGACGCCGACCTTTTCCTGGAGATCGACAGCTGGTTCGCCGAGAACCTTCCTTTCCCGCCCCAGTGCATGAACCAGGAACCGGTGGTGTGCTGGTTCAAGACGGATAACTCCGAGGAGATGCTCAAGATGATCCGTCCGGCGCTCTGGCTGCTGGAGAGGTATAACCATCCTTATTATCTCGTGTATACGAACAGCCCCGGCGAGATAGTCTATGAGGACAGGTTCCAGGTGGCGGCAAAGGTCGACGGGATACTCAGAATCGACGAGCCCCAGGCGCCGTGGGATACAGACAAAGCTCGGGCTTCCGACCCTGAAAAACAAGGAGCAGACGAATGATCAGGCACCTGTATTCCGAACTGAGGACGATCTACGAGACGACGTCCGAAGATCCACATACATTCAGGACCACCATCAAGCTCAAGGATATGGTGGACGGAGAAGTGCTGCGGCGCTCCGTGGATAAGACCATGGAGCGCTATCCCTATTTCCGCGTCCGTCTGTGCATGGATGGGGAAGAGGTGTGCTTCGAGGACAATCCGGCGCCTCTGCCGGTCCTAAATACGGATAAGAGGCTCGTCCTCGGAAGCGAAGAGACGGCGGGGCATCTCATAGCCTTCGCCTACTGGAAAAACAGGATGTATATCGACGGATACCACGGCCTCACCGACGGCGGCGGGATTACTCCGCTCATAAAGACCCTGCTGTATTACTACTGCTCGGAACTGTACGGGATAGGCCTTTCATCCGAGGGGATACGCCTCAGCGGCAGCCCGGTGCCTCAGGACGAGTGGGACGACCCCGCCGCGGTGCCGCTTCCGGCGGAAAGGACGGGCCTCATATCCAAGTGGAGCAGGCCGGCTTTCCAGATCGGCGACGGGGGCATCGCGAAGATAACGCCCGACAGCTCGGTATACAACATACGCATACCTGAAAAGGAATTCATGCGTTTCAACATCTCGAACGACGGCAGTCCGGCCACGATAGCCGCGCTGCTGCTGGCAAGGACGATAGACGAACTGCATCCGGACGCGGACCTGACCAAGGTCATAGCGATGTGCGTGAACCAGCGGAAGGCTCTCGGAGCGCCGCTGGCCCATCAGAGCCTGGTGGGAGACGTGCGGCTGCCTTATACGGAAAGGATGAAGACGCTTCCTTTTTCCGCCCAGGCGACGTGCTTCAGGGGGATGGTGACGATCCAGTCCGACGGCGATATGGTCCTGGACGAGATAAGAGACTATCAGGCGCTCATGGCCCGGCTGAAAACGATGGACACGAATGCGGAGAGGCAGTCCTGCTGCCGGCGGCGCATGGAGGAACTGTCCCGGTGCGTGACCGCTACGGTCAGCTATGTGGGGAAGGCCAATCTCGGCGACTCCGAGCGGTATATCCAGGAATACGAGGCGCTCCCGTCAACGGCGCTTCCGTCCACCCACGTCCCGCTGACGATCGAGATGAGCGCCATGAACGGCTTCTTTTTCCTTAACTTCATGCAGTATTTCGACGAGACGGACTATTTCGATACGTTTATCAGGCAGCTGCGCGAAAACGATATCGACTACGACGTCCTGAACCTTGCGGAGGCGCGGTATCCCCGCGTTGAACTGCCGATATGAACGAACGCGAGATGGGTCTCAGGATAGAGACTGAAAGACTGGTGCTGTTTCCGTACACGGCTGAAAACCTGGCGCTCTTCAATACGGATCTGGAGCGCTTTGAGGAGCTGTACGGTGTGAAGTATCGCGGCGAGGAGCTCGACTATCTGCTCACGGAGTTCCTGAAGAAACTTGAAAAGGAGATAGCCGACGATCCCGATAACTATCTCTTTTTTACCGAGTTTCTTATCGTGCTGAAGGAAAACAGCCACATAATCGGTTCGATCGACTACAAATACGTGCCCAGGGACGGCATTACCGAAGTAGGCTACGGCCTCAATCCCGCCTACGAGGGCCACGGCTATATGACCGAGGCTCTGAACGCGTTCCTGGCCTTCGGGAAAGGCCTCGGTATAGAAAGGGTACGGGCGGATACCCTGAAGGACAATATCCGCTCGCAGAACGTCCTGAAGCGCTGCGGTTTCTCTTTCCTGCGGGAGGACGGAAACCTCTGGTGGGAAAAGAAGCTCTGACGCTGGGACGGCACGGAGGACCTGATGGAGACGGAAAAGAAAGCAAGAGACGACGTACGGCTCGAACCTCTGACCGCTGAGGACAGAGAGCAGTTCATACTCGACAATCAGGAAGCCTTCAACTACGGGGCGCTTCAGGAGTTCGGCCTGCGGGACGACCACTTCGAGGAGGACGGCGAGATCATCTCCAGGGAAACGATCGAGTCGTCGATCGACGGCGGGGAGGCGTACTGCATAAAGCTGGACGGAAAGAACGCGGGCGGCGCCGTCATCCGTACGGAGGGAGAGAGGGGCCACCTCGATCTTCTGTTCGTCTCGCCTGCGATACACAGCAAAGGCGTGGGCTACGCGGCCTGGCGCTGCATAGAAGAACTTCATCCGGAAGTGCGCGTATGGGAGACCGTCACGCCGTACTTCGAACAGAGGAATATTCATTTTTATGTAAACCGCTGCGGATTCCATATCGTGGAGTATTTCAACAGCCGGCATCCGGATCCGGACGATCCGGACGACTACACGGACGGCCAGTTCCCCGACGGGTTGTTCCGTTTTGAAAAGACGATGTGACGGGCGGCACATATAACCGTTGGCAGGATATGGACCAGAACCGACATTGAGAAAGCGGGAATGAGGATGGCACGCAAGCAGGAATACTCAAAGACAGAAATATTCGAGACTATGCGGGTGCCCAAGGCGCTGTCGATCATAGCCCTCCCGACCATAGTCAGCCAGATAATCGTGCTGGTCTACAATATAGCGGACACCTGGTTCATCGGCCGCACGAACAATCCGTACATGGTGGGAGCGTCGTCCCTCGTGCTTACGGTCTTCATGGCCACGGCGGCGATCGCGAACCTCTACGGCGTAGGCGGCGGGACGCTGGTCGTGCGTCTTCTGGGCGCAAAAAGGGACGAAGACGCCAGAAAGGTGGCGTCCCACACGGTCTTCATGGCGGCCGTGGCGGCTATTCTGTTCGCCGTCCTTTGCCTCATATTCATGGATCCCATCCTGAAGTTCCTGGGTGCCAGCGAGAACACCTACGGCTACGCAAGGCAGTACTTCCTCATAGCCATAGTCGCGGGAGCGATCCCGACGATCGAGACGATGACCATGTCCCAGGTCCTGCGGAACGTGGGCTATTCCAGAGAGGCCGGATTCGGAGTGGGAATGGGCGGAGTCCTGAATATCATCCTGGATCCGATCCTGATGTTCGTGATCCTGCCCGACGGTTACGAAGTGATGGGCGCGGCGATAGCCACCTTCATATCCAATATCGTGTCCTTCATATACTTCATAGCAGTATTCCATAGAGTGAAGGGCAAGACGGTCCTCGAGATCCCGCGCCGTTACGAACACCTCGGCAAAGAGCTGGCCGGCTCGCTGTATTCCGTCGGCGTGACCGCGTTCATCGGCGTTATAGCGTTCGACCTTGTGAACGTCGTGATAAACCGTCTGGCGGCTTCCCACGGAGACCTCTCGCTGGCGGCGATGGGCATCGTCCTGAAAGTGGAGAGACTTCCGATGAACATAGGTATGGGTATCTGTCTCGGAATGGTTCCCCTCGTCGGGTATAACTATTCGGCCAGAAACTTTAAAAGGATGGACAGTTTCTTTTCCGCTGCCCGTTTGGGCGTCATCATCGTCACGTTTGCGTGCGCTATCCTGTTCTGGATATTTGCCGAGCCGGTGATCAAGGCTTTTATCAAAGAAAAGGAGACGGTCAGACTGGGTATCCTGTACCTCAAGGGACGGTGCTTCGCCATACCGTTCATGATGCTCGGGCACAATGTTTCGAGCTTCATGCAGGCCGTGGGCAAGGGGAAGACGTCCATGCTGCTCTGCTTTATGAGACACCTGGTCTTCTGCATACCGCTGCTGATCATAATGAACAAGTTCTTCGGCATAGATGGCCTCGCCTGGGCCCAGACCATCGCGGACTTCGTCGTGATATTCGCCACCTACGCCGTATACATACCCGTCCACCGCAGGATAGTCAGCGGCAGGGACAACGGAGTGCAGATCTCGGAATGACGATACGAAACGCCTGCCGGAACATCTCCGGCGCCTATGACAGCGGTTCGTTCCGACTCGAAGGATGGCGGGATTACATAGACCGTGAAGTACCCGGTGCGCGGGAACTGTGCGAAAGAGACGTGCGTGAATGCATCGACGGCGGACTGTCGTGGGAAAACGACTACCTGCCGGTACTCGACGCGGCGTACCGCGAGACCGGGCAGCGCGAAAAAGCGCTCGAATCGTTTAGACTTGTAACAGACGGCCTCGACGAAAGGATAAGCTCGCGCTTCGGGAAGACCCTCGATACGGAGATCGTCATATATCTGGGCCTCTGCAACGGCGCCGGATGGGTGACTGGACTCAACGGCAGGACTGCCGTCCTGCTCGGCATTGAGAAGATAGTCGAGCTGGGGTGGACAGGCACCGACGACATGTACGGCCTCATACTCCATGAACTGGGCCACGTCTGGCAGGACCGGTACGGCGTGCTGAGCCGGTCTTTAGACGATCCCGGCGACAGTTTTCTGTGGCAGCTCTTCACGGAGGGCGTAGCAATGGTCTTCGAGCAGGAGACCGTTGGGGATACGGGGTATTATCACCAGGACAGGAACGGATGGGCCTGCTGGTGTGAAGGACATCTGGGAGAGCTCATCCGGGATTTCGAAGCCGACCGCAGAACGATGACGCGCACGGATCAGCGCTATTTTGGAGACTGGGCGAGCTATCACGGCCGTCCGGATACGGGATACTATCTCGGCGCGCGCCTGGTGCGTTTCATGATGAGACATGATGCTTTCGACAGCATCCTGAATTACGAGATCGGCAGCGTGAGAGAGGCGTACGGCGCTTTTGCCCGGACATTTGAAAGGAAGTAAGTGAGATTGAACATTCTTGTGATAAACGGATCGCCCGCGGGAGAAGACAGCATCACGCTGCAGACGGTGGAGTATATAAACAGGCTATTTCCGGAGCACGAGTACGTGCATCTCAACGCGGGGCAGCAGATAAAGACCTTCGAGAACGACTTTTCGAAGGCGGAGACGCAGCTACTTAACGCCGACCTCATTGTGTTCTGCTATCCCGTATATACTTTCCTCGCGCCGGCGCAGCTCCACAGATTCATAGAGCTTATAAAGGAACGCCGCGTCCCCCTGGAGGGGAAGTACGCGACGCAGATAACGACTTCGAAACACTTCTACGACATCACGGCCCACGAGTTCATACGGGAGAACTGCATGGACCTGGGGCTCAGATATATAAACGGACTGTCCGCGGATATGGACGACCTGCTCTGCGAGAAGGGGCGTTCCGATGCGGAGGCGTTCTTCAGACATCTCGTCTGGTCCGTGGAAAACGGACGCGGAGAGACCGGAAAGACCGAAGACGGCAGACAGCCGGAGCTTTGCCGGGCATCCGTACCTGAAAGTTCCGGGACGGAAAAGAAGGAAGGCCGCATAGCGGTGGTGGCTGATCTCGGGGGAGACGACGGCACGCTGGCGGACATGATAGCCCGCTTTACCGCGGTATGCCCGTACGAGTGCAGCGTCATCGACATAGGCGAGTTTCCATTCGCCGGCGGATGCCTCGGCTGCTTCAACTGCGCTTCGGACGGAAAGTGCATATACAAAGACGGCTTCGACACGTTTCTGCGCGAGAAGATACAGACGTCGGACGCCGGAGTGTACGCATTCACTGTCCGGGACCACTCCATGGGCTCCCGGTTCAAGATGTTCGACGACAGACAGTTCTGCAACGGCCACCGCACGGTGACGATGGGAAAGCCGGTGGGCTATCTGGTCAGCGGCAGGCTGAGCGGAGAGCCCAATCTCCGGACCCTTATAGAAGCCCGCGCACAGGTGGGAGGCAACTATCTTGCCGGGACCGCCGGAAACGAAACGGATCCCGACGGAGAGATCGACGCCCTGGCAAATGAACTCGACTACGCGCTGGGGAACGGATACAGCCAGCCCGCCAATTTCTACGGCGTGGGCGGCATGAAGATATTCAGGGACCTGATATATCAGATGCAGGGCCTCATGAGGGAGGACCACCGCTTCTACAAGGAACACGGCTTCTACGATTTTCCCCAGAAACGCAGGGGGCGGATCGTGGGGATGTATCTCGTCGGGAGCCTGATGAACAGCAAAAAGCTGAAAAAGAAGATGGGCGGCAGTATGACAAAGGGCATGCTGAGGCCGTACAGAAAAGTCGTCGAAAATGCCGTGCCTTCAGACGGCGATGCGGAAAAAGAACAGGAGCAGCACTGACTGCATCAACAAACAGATAAGATACGAGGAGAACGAAAATGAAGAAACTGATCTGCCTTTTGCTGGCGGCCTGCCTGCTCTTCGCGATGGCGGCCTGCGGCGGAAACGACGCGGAGCCGGATAAGACTCCGGACGAAGGGAAGGAAGAGATAAGGGACTGGACCCGCTCCGGCTATTTCCAGGATGAAAACGGGAATATACTCACGGTCACCTGGATGGACGACGTCGTCGACCCGGGCTGGTACGTAGGCTGTATGCTGGGCGAGGATCTTATCGAAGATTCCTGGGGCGGCGTACTTCCGCAGGAAGGCAACGCGCTGCGCGGCGTCCTGCCCACCTCCGGAAGCAAAGGGGACATCACCGTGACCGTCTCCGAAGACGGGGAAGACGGCCTTTCGCTGGCCGTAGAGGGCGGCGAGACCTACCACTTCAAGAAGATGGATATCCCCGCGGCCACCATTTCCGTGACGATAAACGTCGAGGGCTGGGGCAACATCGACTACGCCGTGGGCGAGACCGCGCCGGAGATCGACACGGAATGGCCTTATCAGTCGGCGCAGATAAACCTTGACAAACCGACCACACACACCTTCACGGCCTGGCCCGACGCCGGCAGCTATTTCGTGAAGTGGACAAAGAACGGTGAGGATTTCTCGACAGAGCCGACGATCACCGTGATGCTCGATGAGAGCGCCGATTTCGTCGCCGTATTCGAAGACGATCCGAACTATGTGAACCCCGTAATGAGCGAGGTGGGCCAGTATCAGTGCGAAAGAGCCCACGCACTTGTGGAAGACATGGGCAGGGAAGACGCTCTGATCACCATCGAGTGGGGCAGCAGCGCCTGGGAGACGGCCCGCTGGTCCATCTACGGCACTTTTGACGAAGCGACCCGGACGGTCAGTTATGAATACTGCAGCAAGTCAATCGTCGTCTATGACGAAAAGGGCGAGATAAAAAGCGAAGAAACGGAATATGACGACGGCACCGGAACGGTCGTCTTCAGCGGCGACGGGACCTTCACCTGGCACGACGACAAGTCCGAGACCGGAAAAGACATGGTGTTCGAGCGGGTCAAAGGCGTCTCCGACATCGACTATCTCGCGCTGGTGAACAAGATAAACGCCCTGCCGGACGGCTGGGAGGACTCTCTCAGAACAGTCATGATCACCAATTCCGTAGGGGATATCGTTGAAGTCGAGACCAGCGCCTACGCGGCCTATACGCGCCTTAAAGCCGACCTCGCTTGGAACGACAACATATACCTCGAACTCGACTCCGCCCGCAGGACAATAGAAGAGCAGCAGGACATCATGGACCGCTTTATCGAGAAGTACGGCGCGGACTACGCGGCCAAGACCGTGGCTCAGCCCGGCTATTCGGAGCATCACACAGGCCTTGCTCTCGACCTGTATTTCACGATCCAGAATGAATACGGCGAATTCGTGGACGTATATTACAACGAGGACATGGAAAAGGAAGAGTACAAGGATATCTGGGATACGATCCATTCAAAGCTCTCCGACTACGGATTCATACTTCGTTATCTGGAGGGCGAGGAGCATATCACCGGTTACCGCTATGAGCCCTGGCACATCAGATATGTAGACAGCGTTGAGATCGCAAAAGAGATCATGTCCAAGCCGGGTTATACGCTGGAGGAATACCTCGCCGGCAGAGAAGCTCCTGTGCCCGAGATCGATCTCGGCAGTTCGAAGCTCTACTCCGAGGACGAGCTGTATGACGCCATGCTGGCGGTAAAATGCAGCTTTGCCGCCTGGCCGGGATGCGAACTGACGTCGCTCCGATACGCAGGCGACGAGGCGAACAGCGAGGAGAATCTGAAATGGCTGAATTCGCTGAATGAGAACGCCGGCTACACCGAAGTCTGCGAGTTCCTGATGGATTTCTACAGCGGCACCGAGATGCCCGCGCTGAACCCGGATTCGAACTATACGGATTACCAGTGGTGGCTGGCCCGGACCTCGGACGGCGACTGGGAGATAGTCTCCTGGTGTTATTAAACGACTGAAAAGAGCGCTGAGGGACATAATCCTTCAGCGCTCTCTTTATGAATGAGAACGGCCGTGCCCGGGCACCGAAGCCCCTGCACGGCCGTTATTTCTTCATCTGTTTTGTTTACTGCTGATTCCCAGCCATGAGATTGTCGAACATTTTGTGTATGCCGCACCTCCAGCAGAGCAGCATGCCGAACACGGCTCCCACGACAGCCTGGAGGATCTGGAATGGGAGCTTAATGACCGCGTACTCGGGGGTGCTGTATATATAGGCCCTTCCGAGGGTATAGCCGACTATCATGATGACGGCTCCCACCGCCACGCCGATGCCGGAAGCAAGACGCGGACGTTCCTTCAGGACATGATGTGCGAAGAGGGATATGACGATGGCCTGTACGCCGTGTGTTACGAGGGAAACGAACATCGGAGCGGGGTAGAAGAGCATGTCGCCGATGAAGGCACCGATGCCGCCCACCACGAAGGCCTCGAAGGGATTAAGCAGGATCGCCGCGAGACATATCACGATATCGTTCAGATAGAGATGTCCGCCGGGCACCGGCATGCCGAAGGAGCTCAGGGCGATGTTGATCGCCATGAACAGGGCGGTTATCGTGATCCTCAATGTGGCATTTCTGCCTGCAGATGTGCGTGCCATGGTAATTTCCCCTTTACATTTCTTGAAAATGAGGATACAATCGAACTGATAATATAAAAATAACCAATTTGAAACTAATTTATATGACCAGATGAACTATCATATCGACACAAAACTGAAAACGCCGGCATACCTCCAACTCTACGATCTCATAAGGCGCGACGTCATATCCGGGGCCTACGCCTACGGGAGCAGGCTCCCCTCGAAGAGGTCGATGGCCGCAGAAACGGGAGTGAGCGTCATCACCGTGGAACACGCGACTGCGCTCCTCTGCGAGGAGGGCTACGCGGAGCAGAGGGAGCGCAGCGGCTGCTATGTGATCTACCGGAAGGACGATTTTCAGGGAACGCCCGCAGCGGAGACCGCCGCGCCCGTTCCGGAGACGCAGCCCCACAACACCGGGGACTTTCCGTTCTCAGTGGTCACTCGCACCGTGCGCCGCGTGCTCCTGGACTACGGGGACCGCATCCTCGAGAAATCGCCGAACATGGGATGCCCGGAACTCCGCGCCGAGATATGTTCGTATCTCGCAAGGAGCCGGGCCATTGCGGTGAAGCCTTCCCAGGTGGTGATAGGATCCGGGGCGGAATATCTTTACGGCCTCATCGCTCAGCTGTTTGGAGACGGCAGAGTCTTCGCTCTGGAACAGCCTTCGTACGACAAGATACGGAAGGTGTACATGTCTTTCGGTATCGAGTGCGACATGCTCCCGCTGCGTAAGGGCGGGATAAGCACCGCCGATCTTAACGCGACGGAGGCGACGCTCCTTCACGTCACGCCTTTCCACAGTTTCCCCAGCGGAGTCACCGTCAGCGTATCCAAGAAGCACGAATACATCCGGTGGGCTAAGCGCCGGGGAGCGGTCATCGTGGAGGACAACTACGACTCCGAGCTCACGGTATCCAGGAAGGCCGAGGATCCGCTGTTCTCAATGGCGGAGGGAGCCGACGTCATTTATCTCAACACGTTTTCGAAGACCATAGCTCCTTCCATGAGGATCGGATACATGATCCTGCCGGAGAGCCTCGCAGAGGAGTTCGGCGGCAGGCTGGGGTTCTATTCCTGCACGGTGCCGGTGCTGGAACAGTACATACTTGCCGACCTCCTGAGAAGCGGCAATTTCGAAAAGCATCTCAACAGGGTGCGCAGAAAGAGAAGAAAAGAAGCGGCGCTGCAGAGCTGACCGTTATAAGGAAGGGGAAAGACGACATGATAAAACCCAGACATCTAGAACCGGGCGACAAAGTCGCGATCGTGAGTCTGTCCAGCGGGAGCTTGGGAGAGCCCGGACTTATCCACAAATACTATATCGCCAAAGAGCGTCTGGAAAAGGATTTCGGACTGCAGGTCGAGGCGATGCCCAACGCACTGAAAGGGCGCAGGTTCATCGACGAGCACCCTGAGGCCCGCGCCGCGGATCTCATGCAGGCGTTTTCGGACAAGTCGGTAAAGGCTGTCTTCTGCGCCATAGGCGGAGACGACTCCATAAGACTCCTGCCGTATATAGACTTCGACGTGATCAGAAACAATCCCAAGATCTTCACCGGGTTCTCCGACACCACGTCGAACCATATGATGCTGTACAAGGCCGGCCTTATTTCCTATTACGGCGCGTCCGTCATGACGAACTTCGCGGAATACGGCAGGATAAACGATTACACGCTGGAGATGATAAAAAAGACGCTTTTCGAGCCTCAGGAGACTCTGGTCATACCGTCGGCGCCCTACTGGTACGACGACGAGGACGAGAGGATACCCTGGTGCGAGGAGAACATGAACGTTTTCAGACAGTATCATCCGGAAGAGATCGGATATGAGATACTGCAGGGCTCCGGGACCGTCGAGGGCCGTCTGCTGGGCGGATGCATCGATGTGTTCGTAATGCTTACGGGAACTCCGGTCTGGCCTTCCCCAGACGAGTGGCGGGATAAGATCCTCTTTATAGAGACCAGCGAGGAAGACATGTCCTGCGACTATCTGACATGGATCCTCAGGAATCTGGCGGCTCAGTGCATTTTCGACGTGATCCGCGGCATCATCGTCGGCAAGCCTGCCCGCCGGAGCAAGTACGAGCCATATAAGGAAGTCTACCGACGCGTGGTCGGCAGGGAGGCCGGACGTCCGGACATGCCGATCCTGTACAACGTGAACTTCGGACACGCAAACCCAATCGGCATCATCCCTTACGGGATAATGTGCAGACTGGACGCGGACAGAAAAGAACTCACTCTCCTGGAACCGGCCACGGAATGACGGAAAGAGGGAAATAGACTAACGGACACGGCATATCTGCCGTGTCCGTTTCCGTTATCGCTGTTATCTGTGTTGCTTTTGTTATTCGTGCATTTTGGACCGCATCCATGCGAGGATGTCGCCCATGACTTCATCTCTGTTGAGCTCGTTCAGGAGTTCATGCCTGCATTCTGGATACAGGATCAGTTTGACGTCCTTCATCCCGGCTTCCTGGAACGCCGCGTAGGCGCGCTTGACGCCTTTTCCGTCCTCTCCGACGGGATCCTTGTCTCCGGATATGAACAGGACGGGCAGGTCCTTCCTCATCTTTCCGATGTTCTCCGCATTGCTGATAAAAGCGATGCCTCCCATCATGTCCCTGAACAGCGACGCTGACGGAACGAAACCGCACAGCGGGTCCTTCATGTATTTGTCGACGTTCGCTTCGTCGCGGCTCAGCCAGTCGAACATCGTCCGGACCGGCAGAAACTCTTTGTTGTACGCGCCGAAGGCAGTTTTGTTAAGAAGTCCGGACTTGTGTTTCGCGCCCCGTACGGAGCAGACGAGTTTCGCCATCGCGCTTCCTGCTCCGACGAGAGCGGAGGGCTGCTGGCCGGTGCCGCAGATCACGGCGCCGGTGAGTTCGGAAGGATAGCGGATGACGTATGTCCTGGCAAGGAAAGAACCCATGCTGTGGCCGAACAGGAAGAAGGGCAGAGACGGGTTTTGCGCAAAGAGGATATCGTGGAGCTTGTGCATGTCTCCGACTGCCAGATCCCAGCCGTCGCGTTCAGCGAAGAAGCCGAGCTCCGATTCTTCGGTCACGCTTTTCCCGTGCCCCAGGTGGTCGTTCGCTGCGGCAACGAAGCCGTTTTCCGCCAGGAACTCCATGAATTCGTCGTAGCGGGACGCGTGTTCCGCTATGCCGTGGGCTATCTGCACCGTGCCGCGGACGTCGCCGTCGGGATCCCACCGGCGGACGTGGATCTCGGTCCTGCCGTTAGTGGACGTAAAGGTGAATTCCGTGAGCTTTGGCATGTGGCTACCTCCCTTGGACCGGGCGTACGCGCGCCCCGGAACAATTTCTTATCCAATTCTAGTTTTTTCCGAAATAATAGTCAATAGCAAGGGCGGTGGCGATTGAAAAAGAGCATCCTGAAATGATATAATAAACTACAAATCCTATCCGGAACGGAGGGGCCGTATGGGCGTGGGAAAATACATCATAGCGATGGACCAGGGAACGACCAGTTCCAGGGCGATCCTTTTCAATAAACTCGGGGAGATAGTCAGCGCCGCGCAGCATGAGTTCAGACAGATATACCCGAAGCCCGGCTGGGTCGAGCACGACCCCATGGACATCTGGTCGACTCAGATGGGCGTCACCATGGAGGCGATGCAGAAGGTCGACGCGAAGCCCGAGGACATCGCCGCCATAGGTATTACGAACCAGAGAGAGACGACGGTAGTCTGGGATGCGGTGACGGGAAGACCGGTATGCAATGCAATAGTGTGGCAGTGCCGCCGCACCGCCGACATGATAGACAGGATAAAATCAGCTGGGAAGGCGGATATGATCACCGCCAAAACAGGTCTTATACCCGACGCGTATTTCTCGGCAAGCAAGATAGCCTGGATCCTTGAAAACGTTCCGGGCGCCGGAGAGCGCGCAGAAAGGGGCGAACTTCGTTTCGGCACAGTGGATTCCTGGCTCATATGGAATCTCACCGGCGGAGCTGTACACGCGACGGACAGGACGAACGCGTCGCGGACGATGCTTTACGACATACACCGCCTCTGCTGGGACGACGAACTGCTGGAACTGTTCGGGGTGCCGCGTTCCATGCTGCCAGAAGTATATCCTTCGAGACATGTATTCGGGACCACGTCGCTCTTCGGAGGCGAGATACCCATCGCGGGAGCCGCAGGAGACCAGCAGTCGGCGCTGTTCGGACAGTGCGGCTTCGAAGCCGGCGACGTGAAGAACACCTACGGGACCGGAGGTTTCATGCTGATGAACACCGGAAGGGACGCGGTGAACTCAAGACAGGGACTCCTGACCACGATAGCGGCGTCGCCTGACGACTCCGTGTGCTACGCTCTCGAGGGGAGCGTCTTCATCGCCGGCGCCGCCATCCAGTGGCTCCGCGACGAGATGAGGATGCTGAAGAACAGCCCCCAGAGCGAGGAGTACTGCACGGCTGTCCCGGACTCCGGCGGAGTTTACGTGGTGCCGGCGTTTTCCGGAATGGGAGCTCCCTACTGGGATCAGTACGCCAGAGGAACGGTGGTGGGGATAACCAGGGGGACTTCAAAGGAACATCTGATTAGGGCCACTGTGGAATCCCTGGCGTATCAGACCAACGATCTTCTTCTGGCCATGAAGGAGGAAGCGGGGCTCGGAATAACGGCGCTGAAGGTGGACGGAGGCGCCTGCGCCAACGATTTTCTGATGCAGTTCCAGTCGGACATTTCCGACATTACGATACAGCGTCCCAAGTGCATAGAGACCACCGCGCTCGGCGCGGCGTACCTGGCCGGACTTTCGGTGGGCTACTGGCGCGATACGGACGAGGTCCGGGAAAACTGGCAGTGCGGACGCGTATTCGAGCCGCATCTGGCGAAAGAAGAGAAAGAGAAGCTCCTAAAAGGGTGGCGCCGCGCCGTGAAGTGCGCCATCTACTGGGCGGACGAAGAGGATAACGGTGATGTTTGATTACGACGTATGCGTGATAGGCGCGGGTGCCGTCGGCGCCGCGGTAGCGCGCGAATTATCCAGATATAGGCTCGGCATATGCGTCGTCGAGAAAGAGGAGGACGTCTGTTCCGGGACCTCGAAAGCGAATTCGGGGATAGCCCACGCAGGCTATGATCCCGAGCCGGGCACTATGAAAGCCAGGATGAATATCCGCGGCGCCGAACTGATACGGGAACTCAGCCGGGATCTGGACTTTCCCTACAGGCAGAACGGAGCGCTGGTGCTCTGCTTCGACGAGGCGGACATGCCCGGCCTGGAAAAGCTGTACAGACGCGGCCTGGAAAACGGGGTCGCTGATCTTAAGATCATCTCCGGAGACGAAGTCAGGAAGATGGAGCCGGCGGTTTCGGAAGAAGCCGTTGCGGCGCTTTGGGCCCCCACGTCTGGGATAGTATGCCCCTTCGGGATGACGGCCGCTTTTGCAGAGAACGCAGCTGAAAACGGAACGGAGTTCCGTTTTCTGACCGAAGTCAACGGGATCGGAAAGACAGAGGGGGGCTATGTGCTCCATACAAGCGGAGGAGATATACGCACGAGATTCGTGGTCAACGCGGCTGGAGTGCGCTCCGCGGAGATCCACAACGCCGTATCGGAGACCAAGCTCGCGATAATTCCGCGCCGGGGAGAGTACGTCCTTATGGACAGGGAGGTGGGAGACCTCGTGTCATCCACCATATTCCAGCTGCCCGGAAAGACGGGAAAAGGCGTCCTCGTGGCTCCGACGGTCCACGGCAATCTTCTTGTAGGCCCCAACGCTGCGGATATGGAGGACGGGGAGGATACCGAGACCACCTCCGGGGGCATGGACGAGGTAAAAGAACGCGCAGGGAAAAGCGTTCCGAACGTCCCTTACAACCGCATGATAACAGCATTTGCGGGCGCGCGCGCCCACGAAAAGGGCGGAGATTTCATACTTGGAGAGGTTCCGGACGCGGTGGGGTTCTTCGATGCAGCCGGGATAGAATCCCCGGGACTTACCGCAGCGCCGGCGATCGGCGAATACCTGGCCGGTCTGGTGGCGAAAATGGCCGGAGCCGAAAGAAAAGAAGATTTCGTTTCAACGAGGAAGGGCATACCTCAGGTGGCGAAGCTCAGCCCGGAGGAGCGCTCGGCGCTGATAGCGGAACGCCCGGAATACGGAAGGATAGTCTGCCGGTGCGAGAGCATATCCGAAGGCGAGATAATTGACGCGATAGAGAGAACGCCAGGAGCCCGCAGCATGGACGGGATAAAGCGCCGCGTGCGGCAGGGAATGGGCCGCTGCCAGGCGGGGTTCTGCACTCCTGCCGCGATGGACATCCTGGCCGAACGGCTGGGCATACCCGTGGAAAAGGTGACGAAGAACGGACCGGGTTCCGAGCTTCTGAAGTGGTGAGAGCATGGAGTATCACGATATAGTAGTCATAGGAGGCGGACCCGCCGGCCTGGCGGCGGCGGTATCCGCGTACGACGCGGGATGCAGGGACGTCCTGGTGATCGAACGGGACGAGCGTCTCGGGGGTATACTCAACCAGTGCATACACAACGGATTCGGACTCCATACTTTCAAGGAGGAGCTGACCGGTCCGGAGTACGCCGAACGGTATATCCGTAAGGCCGAGGAGAGGAGCATAGAATACAGGCTCCGCACGATAGTCGCAGACGTATCGCCTGAGAGGGAGATACTGTATGTGAACAGGGATGAAGGCGCTGTACGCATGAAAGCCGGAGCGATAGTCCTCGCCATGGGCTGCAGGGAGCGCCCGCGGGGAGCTCTGGGCATCCCGGGATACAGGCCTGCCGGGATCTACACCGCCGGCACGGCTCAGAGACTTATGAATATCGAAGGCTATATGGTCGGGCGGGAAGTCGTTATCCTTGGTTCAGGAGACATCGGCCTCATCATGGCCAGACGGATGACGCTGGAAGGCGCAAAGGTCAAAGTCGTGGCGGAGCTAATGCCCTATTCCGGCGGCCTGAAAAGAAACATAGTCCAGTGCCTCGACGATTACGGCATACCGCTCCGTCTCAGCCATACGGTAACGAAGATACACGGAAAACGGAGAGTCGAGGGCGTGACCATATCCGAAGTTGGACCCGACAGGCGTCCGGTGCCCGGCACGGAGGAGTTTTATTCCTGCGATACGCTGCTGCTCTCCTGCGGACTCATCCCGGAGAACGAGCTGTCAAAGCAGGTGGGCATAATCCTCAGCCGCGTGACGGGCGGCCCCGAGGTGGACGACAGTCTGGAAACGTCAGCTGAAGGAGTTTTCGCCTGCGGTAACGTCCTGCACGTCCACGACCTGGTCGATTTTGTCTCCGAGGAGGCGGAACGGGCGGGAAGAAATGCTGCCGCTTTCGCAGCTGAGGGAGGAAAGACCCGCGGTGGGGTACTTCAGGTGACTCCGGAAAACGGCGTGACGTATACCGTGCCCCAGAAGATACGGACTGACGCGGCAGAGAAGGTAACGCTTCGCTTCCGCGTAAACGGAGTCTACAGGGACAGATGCGTCGCCGTCAGGAGCTCGGGAGCCGAGATAAAGAGAGTGAAACGGCGGATAATGGCGCCGGGAGAGATGGAGGAACTGATCCTGACGGGGGAGGACCTCGCGCGATGTGCCGGCGGCATCACCGTCGGGCTGGAGGACTGAGATGGAGACAAGAGAACTCACCTGCATACAGTGCCCTCTCGGCTGCCAGCTTGCGGTCACGGTGGACGGCGACGCTGTTACGGTCACAGGAAACACCTGTCAGAGAGGCGCGGTCTACGGAGAGAAGGAGGTCACGGCTCCGACCAGGACCGTCACGGGAACGATTCCTGTGGACGGCGGCGAGATCGCACGCGTATCGGTAAAGACGGCGCCGGACATACCAAAAGACAAGATATTCGATGTGATGGCCGAGATACGCTCGGCACATCTTACAGCCCCGGTGGAAGCCGGCCGGATAATCATACACGACGTTGCCGGGACAGGCGCGGACGTGATAGCGACCAAAACGGTAAAGAGGTCCTGAACTGCGTTACGACCCTGATCGGACCGGAATAAGGAGGCAAACGTATGGCACACCCAATAGGCCACGGACCCGGCGCTCAGTTCATGACGGAAGAGGAGAAGGCCGCCCAGCCTAAGATCACTCTGCCGCTCATCAAGAGAGTCTTCTCATACCTGACCCCGTACTGGAAGCAGCTGGTGCTGGTTCTGATCTGCATCGCCGTTTCGTCGGTCTTCACCCTGCTGCCGTCGATACTTACCGGCAAGATCATAGACGACGGTCTGATCGGCAGGAACCTCAGACTGCTGATCTTCTACATAGTGGCGTCTTTGGCAGTGACTTTCGCCGCGAATCTCATAGGCGTGGCGGAGAGCTATATCAACACCTGGATCGCTCAGCACATAACCTTCGACATGCGCAACAAGATGTTCAAGCATCTGCAGAACATGTCCCAGAGGTTCTTCACCTCGAATAACCAGGGCGACATCATAACCCGTATGACCAGCGACATCGACGGAGTCGAGTCCGTCATAACGAGCACGTTCAAGAGCATCCTGTCGAACTCCATCACTCTCATCGTGGCGCTCATCGCAATGTTCCGGAAGAACTGGATACTCGCGCTAATCGGCATCGCGGTCATCCCGCTGTTCGTGCTGCCCACCAGACGCGCCGGAAAGACGCGCTGGACCCTCACCAGAGAGGCCCAGGACTGCAACGACGAGGTGAACGGGATACTCAACGAGACCCTTTCCGTGAGCGGGCAGCTCCTGGTCAAGCTCTTCTGCAGGGAAAAGCAGGAATACGAGCGATATGAGAAGGTCAACGACAGGATGATCCGCCTCAACATCAAGGAGAGGATGGCCGGCAGATGGTTCTTCGTGGTGCTTCACACGGTCACCAGCATCGGGCCCATGCTGCTCTATCTCGTGGGCGGCATACTGATGATGAAGCATGACAGCAGTCTCACGGTAGGCGACATCACTGTTCTCGTCGCGCTTCTCGGCAAGACCTACATGCCCGTCAACAGCCTACTGAACATCCAGGTGGACTGGATGCGGTCCATGGCGCTGTTCAACCGCATATTCGAGTATTTCGACATGCCGGTCGAGATAAACAACCCGCGTTTCGGACTGCACCCGGATACGTGCACCGGCGCGGTGGAGTTCTCCCGCGTCAATTTCTCCTATGATCCTGAGAGACAGATCCTGAAGAACGTGAACTTCAAGCTGGAGGGCGGGCACAGTATGGCCATAGTCGGGCCCTCGGGTTCCGGCAAGAGCACGATAATAAACCTCATACCGAGGCTGTACGACGTGGACAGCGGTTCAGTGCGCTTCGACGGCACCGACGTGCGAAAGCTCGACCTTGAATACCTCAGGAGCAAGGTGGGCGTCGTGTCCCAGGAGACCTATCTGTTCAACGGCACCATAAGGGAGAACCTCCTGTACGCCAAACCTGACGCCACGGAGGAGGAACTCATAGAGGCCTGCAAGAAGGCGAACATCTACGACTTCATCGAAAATCAGGAGACCGGGCTCGACACGATGGTGGGCAACCGGGGGCTCAAACTCTCCGGCGGCGAGAAGCAGAGGATATCCATTGCCAGAGTTCTTCTCAAGGATCCCGCGCTCCTCATATTCGACGAGGCGACATCCGCTCTCGACTCTATATCCGAGAGCAAGATCCAGGACGCCATAGATCCAATAATAAAAGAGCGGACGAGCATACTCATAGCGCACCGTCTCTCGACCATCCTGGCCGCAGACGAGATCTACGTCCTGAAGGACGGCGAGATCGTGGAGCACGGCCAGCATAAGGATCTGGTCGCAGCCGGCGGAGTATACACCGAACTGTACGAGACGCAGTTCAAGCGGGCCGAGGCTTTCGAGAAAGAACAGGACGCGGAAGAAACTCCTGAGGGATCGGCGGAAGCGGAAGAGTCGGCCGAGACGGAAAATAAAGGAGAGGAATAATGGGAAGATTCAAGGATATCGAAGAGGCGCGCGAGTTCTTTAATGGAGACATGTTCGCGACCGGGAACGGCATAGTCATCGATGAAATAGGGGACGGCGGCTGCGTCTGCAGCATGGAGATACGCGACAGCCACAGAAACGCCCTTGGCGGCGTGATGGGCGGCGCCATCTACACTCTTGCGGATTTCGCCTTCGCGGTCTCGTCCAACGACGGGGAGAAGACGACCGTGGTGCTGGAGGCGAAGATCAACTTCCTCAGCTGGACGAAAGGGTCTAAACTCACGGCGGTATCAAGATGTGTTAAAGAAGGGAAGACAACTTCGGTCTACAGCATAACGATAAGCGACGACCAGGGAAGAGAGATAGCCCTCTTCACCGGCACGGGCTACAGGCTGAAATGATCTCATAAAAAAGGAAAACGGCGCAGACATTTCTGACATGTCTGCGCCGTATTTTGCCGTGGTAGGCTCAGTTTTCGCGCCGCTGCTCAGACGGCGCTTTTTCACGTGTTTTCCGCAATGTGCTTTTTAATAATCTCAAATGTGGTGTCGCTGATGTCGTGCTCGATCTTGCACGCGTCCCTTACGGCGGTCTCCTCGTCGACGCCGAGCCTGATGAGTACTTCCGAGATGACGCGATGCCGTTCGTATATCTTCTCGGCGACATCAAGGCCTTTTTCAGTTAGACTGATAAGACCGTTTCGATCCACCGTGATATACTCGCCGCTCTTCAGAATGCTCATTGCGCGGCTGACGCTCGGCTTGGAGTAGTTCATCTGTTCCGCGACGTCGATGGAACGTACGGATCCGTTCTTCCGGGACAGGACCAGAATGGTCTCAAGATACATCTCACCTGATTCCTGCAGACGGATTAATACCACCCCGTTTCTTTATTAGACTATGATAACTATAACATGTTCAGAAATCAAAAGCAAGGAAAAAACTGAAACAGAAAAAAGTGCATCTTGGCGCAGTTTCACAGGATGCGTCTTATCGCGTTCCGTGCGGTCTACATTGCTCGCTGAAACACTTGACACACTGACGGTTTTTGATTAAAATATCTTTACAATTTAAAGTATTCCGAGCCTTTGGCCCTAAGGGTGTTTAACGCCTACGGGCTTCTGGCCGGAGCGGGTCTGGCGACAGACCGCGCTCCCGAAGCCGATGCCGGAAACGGCGCGGCTTTCCGTGTTTGAGAAGGAAAACGACTGCGTCGCAATGGAACTGTACGCCGCTGCGTACTGTATCCGGCTTTGGCTTTAAGCCCGTTTTGATTCTCTGACGAATCAAAACGGGTTTTATTTTTCCTCTAAGGCGCTGCTGTGGGACTTGTCGGCACAGACAGCGCCATATTTCAGTTTTTCACTGCCTGCGGTCATCTGATCCTGTGTGGTAGTCAGACATAAGCAGGATTCCGTATTTTGCGTCTGGATCTGAGAGGAACAAATAGTTATGGAAGAACACGTAACGAGAGAGAGAGCACTTGAACTGCTTTTCAGCGCATGGACGCCGGGACTGCACACTGAGACGGTGCCAGTTGACGGTGCCTGCGGACGGGTGCTTGCAAGGGATTATTACGCGCTGCACGCCATCCCGGTGGTGCGGGCCTCGGCCATGGATGGAGTTGCCGTATCTTCTGAGCGCTTCAGGGACGGCATGCCGGATATGTCCGGCTGGAGACCGGGCGCGGAATATGTACGTGCAGATACCGGCGATGATTTTGACGACCGGTACGATGCCGTGATCCGGATCGAGGACGTCACGATCCTTCCGGAGGGAGGACTGGAGCTGCGCGAGGGCATCACAGTCACGCCTGGGATGTCAGTGAGGGGACCGGGAAGTACCTTCAAGGCCGGCACGAAGCTGACGAACAGGGGACTCCCGCTCAGGGGGACAGACCTTGCGGCGCTGGCCATGGGCGGTATTACAGAGGTAGAGGTCTATCGCCGTCCGCGGATCGGGTTTATCCCCACAGGAAGCGAACTGATCCCTGCCGGAGCGCCTCTGAAAAGAGGCTGCAATTATGATACGAACAGCATCATCGCCAGGCATATGCTGACCGAACTGGGAGCTGAACCCGTTTGCTACCCCATCGTGCGGGACGACCGAATGCTGCTGAAACCCGCTTTGGACAAGGCCCTGGCGGAGTGCGACGCGGTGGTCATCGACGGCGGCAGCTCGAAAGGCGAAGAGGATTTTAATACGCGGCTCCTGGAAAGCGAGGGAGAACTGCTCCTGCACTGGGTGCTGGCTGGTCCGGGACGGCCGACGGGTATCGCCGTCTGCTCCGGCAAGCCGGTTATAAACCTTGCGGGGCCTCCCGTGGGGATGCTTTTCGGCATGAACTGGTGTGTCCGCCCCGTCGTCTGCAGTCTCCTGGGGCTGCCGGTACCCGAACGGGAAACTGTGCGGGCGACGCTGACGGCAGATCTTCGATGTGCGCCCAGATTCGACTTTCTGAATCTGGTGGAGGTCATGCGGGACGGGGATAGATATTTTGCAGAACCCAGGGACAGGGGCAAGACACCACTGCCAGTGATACTCACCGCGAACGCACTGTTCGTTTCTCCCGCCGGCGAGTCGTTTTATCCCTCCGGTACTGAGATCGAGGCGGAGCTTCTGCGGGACCGCTCGCTGCTGCCCGCATATGAAGGGAAGAAGGGATCGTGACGGAAGGCAAAAAGAAACTCCGCATATCCCGTGAGGACGCTCTGGCAGCCCTGTTCGCGCTGGCTGCACCGGAAGAAACGGAGACGGTACCTCCGGAGGAGAGCTGCGGCAGGGTGCTCGCGGAAGACCTGATATCAACGGAAGCCGTTCCGCCGTTTTCCAAATCCCCGCTGGACGGTTTCGCTCTTCGGGGAGAGGATACGTCTGAGGCAGGAACAGAGAATCCCGTAGTCCTGCGCATTACCGAGGAGATCGCCGCCGGCCAGACCCCGCAAAAGCCCGTGCTGAAGGGCCAGACCGCAAAGATCCTCACCGGAGCCCCGATCCCGGAGGGCGCGAACGCGGTGGTGCGTTTTGAGGAGACGGATTTCACAGAGGAGACGGTCACGATCACCAATCCGATAAATCCGAATACGAACATCGTTCCTGCAGGCGACGACCTGCAGCCCGGACAGCGGTTTGCGAGAAGGGGAGAGGTCGTCACACCTCCCGTAGCCGGCATGATGGCCGCGGCGGGCATGGAGACCGTCCGCGTTTTCCGGAAGCCCCGCGTCACCGTTATAAGCACGGGCCGCGAGCTGACCGGACCGGGGGAGCCGCTCGCCTGCGGCATGATCCGCAACAGCAGCTATGCCCTGCTGAAGGGTTATATGGAGCAGGCCGGGGCAGAGGTCGGCACCCTGGGCATCGTTGGCGACGACCCCGACGTCATCGCGGAGGCTATGCAAAGGGCTCTGGCGAGTTCGGACATGGTGGTGACAACAGGCGGCGTGTCTGTGGGGGACTACGATTATGTCCTTGCGGCGAGCGAGAAGATCGGGGCGAGGCGCCTGTTCTGGAAGGTGCGCTTCCGGCCCGGAGGGACGATGCTGGCCGCCGAAAAGGACGGAAAGGTGATCCTGGGTTTTTCCGGCAATCCCGCGTCGGCGTCCCTCGGACTGCACATTATCGGGCTTCCATTCCTGAGGGCGCTCTGCGGACAGGAGAAAAGATCCCCTGTCCGGGTCAAAGCGCGGCTGCTGACGCCCATCGAGAAGGACAGCCCCTACGGACGGCTGGTGCGCGGACGTATGGAGCTGGAGGACGGTGAAGTCCGGTTCCGCTGCATGGACCACCAGGGCAACGGCGCCCTGACTTCGCTTCTCGGCTGCGACATGATCGCGGACATACCGCCGCACACGCCACCGCTGCCGGAGGGCGCCGTGATCGACGCCTATATCCTTTAGGTACTGCAGGTACATCCCACTCAGTAAACAGCGGCGATTGCCGTGGTTGAATAAAAAGAAAACAAAAAGGAGATCATGAGCATGAAAAACAAAAAACGGATCCTTTCGCTTCTGCTGGCTGTGATCCTGCTCGCAGGGCTCTCGGTGACCGCAAACGCGGCCAGCTTCAGCATCCCGCAGCAGCCCATCAGCACGAACGACAACGTCATCAAGACCACGGCGGCCCGTGCGGGGCAGGTAGCGCCCCTCATTCTGGGCTGCAACCTGGTGGGATCAAGTAACCTGGGCGCGTCGTCCAATGACTACAACAAGGTCAACTCCATCCTCGGCGTGTTCGGGTCCGACATCAACTCCAACCCGGATCCCTACCTGTACAACTATAACTACAATTTCTACGCGGCGGACAACGGCCTGAGCCCCGTGGAAAACGCCACCATCTCGGAATCGCAGGCGGAAGGCACCCCGGCCACCACCGAGGCGGCGCTTAACATTCTGACCCATCGTCCCGACCTGATCCTGAATCAGGGACCGGGCACCGGCAACCCCGCTGCCAACCAGA
>JAFZSD010000010.1 GCA_017619535.1 Oscillospiraceae bacterium
CCGCCGTCACGGCTCCGTCTATCATGCCCCTGGACATGCGGTTGGCTGCGGTCGTATAGAAGCTGTTTCCAGAGAAGAACGCCCTGGGCGTTCCCGAATTTACTATGTTCCCGTCGAAGAACATTGCGCATCTGTGGGCGTTTCCTGCGCAGAACTCCACGTCGTGGCTGACCATGAGTATCGTCCTGCCGCTTCTTACCAGCGTCCTGAGTATCTCCGCGAACATCAGCTTGAACTCGGCGTCGAAACCCTTGGTGGGCTCGTCCATAAGCAGTATCTCGGGGTCCAGGAGAAGTATCTTGGCCAGGGCGGCACGCTGCTGCTCGCCTCCTGACAGGTCGTAGGGATGTCTGTCGAGGAGGTCCTCCAGCCTGCAGAGCCTGACGATGCGGGCGGTCCTCGCCTCCCGCTCCCCGCTGTCGGGGCCTTTCCCCCTGAACACTTCCAGCAGGTCTTCCCGCACGGTCTTCTTCACGAATAGCGTCTGGGGATCCTGGGGCAGCACGCCTACGGTGCCGCCGCACTTCACGGTGCCCCGGTATGGCGTGAGAAGCGACGCTATGAGCTTGAGAGTCGTTGTCTTTCCGGTGCCGTTGCCGCCCAGAAGCGCCACGAACTCGCCTTTCTTCACTTCAAGATCGAGGCCCTTAATAACGTCGGGAGAGTCCTTCTCGTAACGGAACCAGACCCCCTCCATGGAAATGGCCGTCTCCTCCGGATACTCGTATACCGGTTCCGGCGGCACAGGCAGGGCCGTATGGTCCCTGAGGAATCCCTCCAGCCAGTCTCTTCCCTGGCGTACCGTTACGGGGCAGGCGTCCCCTCCGTCGTCGGCCGCGGCCCAGATCCGCATGGCGGCGGGCATGGACAGGAACAGACGCCTGTCGTGCTCTCTGAGATGACGCCCCACCTCCCTGGCGGCTCCCTCGCAGACGACGCGTCCCCCGTCCATGACGGCTACCCGTCCGGCGATGGGCAGCGCCTCCTCCAGGCGGTGCTCGGTGAGGATGACGGTGGTGCCCAGTTCGCTGTTTATCTTTTTAAGAACGGAGAGAAACTCCGAGGCAGCTATCGGGTCCAGCTGGCTCGTGGGCTCGTCCAGAATGAGGACTTCGGGCTGCATCACCATCACCGAGGCCAGGTTAAGAAGCTGCTTCTGGCCTCCGGAGAGTTCGGTGACGTTCTTGTAGAACCAGGTCTCTATGCCGAAGAAGGAGGCCATCTCGGCGACGCGCCGGCGTATGGTCGGGGTGTCCGCGCCCAGGCTCTCCAGTCCGAAGGCCAGCTCGTGCCACACCTTGTCCGTGACTATCTGGTCCTCCGGGGACTGCTGCACGAAGCCTATGAAGCGGCTCTGTTCGCTCTGGTCCAGCTCCTCCAGGGGACGTCCCTCGAAGAGTATGGTCCCGGACTTCGTCCCGTGGGGGGCGAGGACCGGCTTCAGGAGCCGCAGGAGCGTGGACTTGCCGCATCCGGATGGCCCGCATATGACCAGGAACTCGCCTTTTTTAACTGTCAGATCCAGTCCGTCGAGGGCTCTCGCGCCCTGGTCCGGATAGGAAAAGGTCAGACCGCTGATCTTAAACGTTTCCATTTCCTGTCCTCCATGGCGTCGAGTATGACGGGCGTAAGGCACAGAAGCAGATAGGCCAGCAGGAAGCTGACCGAGAAGGGCGTCACTGACGCCGCTTTCACCGTGGGATAATACCTGAAACTGAGGCCTCCCGCGGCGCTTCCGGCCACGACGTAGAAGCCGGCCAGGACGAGCCATATGAGGAGCGTCCTGTCGCGGCTGTCGAATCTGTATATGGAAAACGCGGTGCGCCCCGGAAGTCCGTAGCCGCGGCTCCTCATGGAGTCGGCGGTCCCTATGGCGTTCTCGAGTGCCCACGTTATCATTATCGAGAGTATGGTAACGGCGTTTCTAAGCCGGTCTGTGAGCCTGCCCTCCGACGTGTCGCGGCCGATGCACTTCTGCGCGTCCCGCACCACGCTGAGCTGGCTCCTGAATTTCGGGATGAAGCGCAGCGTCATGCTGAGCACGAGGGACAGCGCCGGAATGATCCTCCCGAAGAGATATATGAACTTATCCGATGTTATGACTGTGTTGAAGCAGGTGAACCAGGTTATGACGGCGACGATCATCGCCGCGGCCGCGAGGCCGTACCAGATGCTCTCCAGCGTTATGGGGTTGCCGCTGGGAAGATAACCGAGTATCGTGGCCCCCTCGTGGTTGAAGGCGGGGTTCACCACCGCCGCCAGGATGAACATCGGAAGCATGTACCGAAGCCCGTCCCGGACGGCCTTTCCGCCTCTCAGGTATACCACGTATACCCATGCGCATGCCAGGGATATGAAAAGGCAGACAGGGTGCATGAAGAACATCCCGAACAGGAGCACGAAAGCGAAGTATATGAAGTTCACCAGTGGATGGCATCCCGAGAACGCGTCCGTGTTACGCACCGCCGTCTCACCTGCCTTTCTGTTTATCTTTGCAATCGAACGTTATCAGTAGCCGCCTCCGACGTCGTAGCCCAGGTCGCAGGTATATACCCACCGGATGACGTCGCCGTCCTCAAGCGCATAGAGGCCGCACCCGTAGTTCGGGTACCACCCGTTGACGCTGTACATCCAGCCGGACAGTTCGCCCACGTCGAACTGATACAGATTGTATATGCCCTCGATGTATACGCTGCCGTAGATCGGCGAATACGAGTATTCCAGGTGTATCCCGTACTCGCGGCAGGTCCTCTGGAGCACGTCGAACACCGATTCCCCTTCGGTGAACGTCACCGTCACTGGGCCAAGGATCCATCCGCTGGACGGGACCAGCTCGACCTTGTCGGGATCGCACATGTCCATGTTGTCCAGGATCGTCGTGCAGGATATGGATATGGTGCACGTGGGCTCCGGCTCGGGTTCTGGCTCAGGTTCCGGTTCAGGCTCCGGCTCAGGTTCCGGTTCGGGCTCCGGCTCATCGGGCTTGTCTCCGCTTCCGGAAGGCTCCTGCTGCGGCACGTCGTCTCCCTTCTGCTGGTCTTCAGGCGTATCTGGCCCGTCGTCCAGCGTGGGCTCCGTCTGTCCGCCGGAAGGCGTTTCGGGGGCGTCCTTGTCCCCCTCTTTGTCCTCCTGGGCGGGAACGTTCTCCTGCGCGGGCTCCGTATCGGTCGCCTGGCCGTCAGCCGCAGGCGCCGCCTGTTCCCCGCCGCTTTCCGACGGGGCGGGCTTTACGCTCCAGCCGTGTGATCCGGGTGTGCCGCCGCCGTAGTAGAAGGCCCCCGCCAGCACTGCGACGATCAGTACCGGGACTATCACTTTCCACTTGTTCTTCTTCCACCACATACCGTTCTCCTGAAAAGCCCGTTCCGGGCCAGTAATAATCGTCTGCGGGCCCCGCCGCGAAAGCGGAGCCCGCAGTCATTATACACTAAATCCGGATGATATCAAACTCGTCTGCTTACTGGTTTACGACCTTGTTTATGAAGCGCAGGATTATGGCGGCCGCTTCGGCGCGGTTGGCTCCGTCGCCGGGGACCAGCGTAGATACAGTGCGACCGTTTACGAGGCCCGCTCCGACGGCCCACTGCATGGCCGGGACGGCCCACTTGCTGATCTGGCCAAAGTCGTCGTAGGAGATTATGTTAGTGTCCTCTCCGACGCTGACGTCATATCCCTTGTACTTCGCGTATCTCCAGAACATCGTGGCCAGCTGTTCGCGGGTTATCGGGTCGGTCGGTCCGAACTTGCCGTTGCCGTGACCGTCGACTATCCCGTTCTCCGCAGCCCAGATGATCGCGTCGGTGTACCAGGCGCCGTTCTCGACGTCGGTAAACGGATTGACGGAGTTGACGACCGGCTCACCCGCGAGGCGCCAGAGGATCGTTACGATCATCGCTCTGTTGGTCGGGGATGCGGGCTCGAAGGTCTTCGGGGACGTGCCCTTCATGATGTCGTGGCCTACCACGTAATCGACAGCCTCGTGATACCACGCTTCGGATACGAAGTCAGTGAACTTCGCGCAGGGGCAGTCGTGATCGTACACGGTCACGCTCGCCACCGCAGGCACCAGATACGTATCCGGCTTTTCGGCAACTATCAGGTATTCTCCCGCTTCCTTGAAGGTGAGCTGATAGACGCCGCCGTCATCGCCGAAAGCGTACCATTTGTCAGCGGGCACTTTTTCGAACGTATCAGCGTAATAAACGGTGATCTCGGCTCCGCCGCAGGGGGCGAATACCGGCGCCCAGTTCTCGTCGAAGCCGGCTGCTGCCATAAGGGTCACGTCGGAGCTGATGCCCGTGATCTTGCTGTATTCGTATCTGTCGAAGTACGCGTAGGCGTCGCTCCAGGCAGTCTGGTCTGCGTATACGAACGCGCTGATGTGGTCGAATGCCGCGACCGGATCTGCGAGGCTCCAGCACATGGCGTTGTTGTTGTAGTAGCCGACCGACGCGGTCTCATTGCCCCAGAGCTTGGATATGCTGAGTCCCCAGTCAGAGGAGGCCGTCGCGTAACCGGCTGCCGCGCCGCCCTCATAGAAGGCCTCATGGGACGCGTAGAGGACCTCGTTCACGTCGAAAGCCTTGTTCGCGTCAAGGTCTTCCACGGTGACCAGCTTCATGGGAACCTTGACTTCTCCCTTGTCGGAGAGGGTCACATAGACCTCGATCGGATCGGCGGGATCGATCACCGTCACGGTGGCGACCGCCGGGACGATGTTCGCGTCGCTCTTTTCTGCGACGAGCATGTAGCTGCCGACTTCGCTGAAGGAAAGTGAGTAGGTGCCGTCGCCGTTGTCAGTCACTGAGTATTTGTCCGCCGAGATCTCTGCGAGGCTCTCAGCGTCGCAGACTTTGAACGCTGCGCCGCCGCAGGGAGCGAATACGGACAGCCAGTTCTCGTCGAAGCCGGCGGAGGCCACGAGCGTCACACTGAGTTCTTTTCCGATTTTTGCGGTGTAGTCGTATTTGTCAAGGTATGCGAAAGCGTCGGACCACGCCGTCTTGTCGGCGTATACGTACGCATAGAGATGGTCTCCGTCAGCGACGGGATCGCTGAGTCCCCAGCACATGGCGTTGTTGTTGTAGTAACCGAAGCTTCCGCTGTCGTCGCCCCACAGTTTCGTGATACCGAGACCGTATTCGCTGACAGCAGTGGCGTATCCGGCGCCGGCGCCGCCCTCATAGAAGGCCTCGTGAGCCGCGTAGAGCGCTTCGTCGACATCGAACGTACCGCTCGCGTCACGGTCCTCCACCGTCACCTTTCCCATGGGAACGACGACTTCTCCGGCGTTGGATATCGTGACGAACACTTCGATCGGAGCCGCCGCCTCCCCTGCAGCGGGAGCATCGGCGATGGGATCGTCATCCGCCGCCAGCGCGGCTGCGGGCAGAAGGCTCACGACCATGAGCAGAGCCAGCAGCAGTCCTATTGCTTTGCCTGTCTTTCTCTTCATAAGAACACCTCATTCTTAAAGATTTTCAATATCTTCACGCACGGTCCCCGCTCTGTGCCGGGAACATGCTGTGACCACATGTTATGACCGCCCCCCGAGGAACCTCATGAATATGGCCGCTGCCTCAGCGCGGTTGGCGGTCCCGCCGGGCACGAGGGTCTCGGCGGTGCGGCCGTTCACAAGCCCCTCTGCGTTCGCCCACTTCACTGCGTCCAGCGCCCATGAGCTGATATCCCCCGCGTCCGTATAGCCGCTGAGGTCGGCCTTTCCGCTCACGTCGTATCCCTTTTGCTTCGCGTATCTCCAGAGCATGGTGGCCAGCTGCTCGCGGGTTATCTCATCTGCCGGTCCGAATCTGCCGTCACCGTATCCGCCGACTATGCCGTTCTCCGAGGCCCAGACTATGGCGTCTCTGTACCAGGCGCCCTCCGCGACATCGCTGAAGGGATTCGCCGCGCTTACCGCCGGGCTGCCCTCCAGGCGCCAGAGCATCGTTACGATCATGCCTCTCGTAGTTGACGTGCCGGGCTCAAAGGTCGTCGGAGATGTTCCCTTCATGAGTCCTTTCTCCACGGCGTAATCCACCGCCCCGTGATACCAAGCGTCCGCCGGAACGTCGGTGAAGTCCGCCGACGGGCAGTATTCCGCGCTCCCTACCGAAAAAACGGTGCCCGAGTCGTTCTTGTAATAGAGATTCCCGTCCTCGTCGCAGATGATGCTTGCTATGCAGTACTGCTCGTAGCCCTTCGCCTCGTAGAGCTCGGTGAGCTCGGCCGTGGACGGATCGTCAGGCTCGATGGTTATGAGGGATATGCCGCCGGGCTCGGCGTTGTATGTGGTGTAGAAGCAGAGTCTTCCCTCATCCGCGAGATAAGCGGTGGAAAGGAGAAGCGTGCACTGTACGCTGGCCCTGGTTGGGACGGTCTTAACCGTCTCCAGCGTGTCTCTGTCCGCTATGACGAACCCCGGAGTTCCGCCCGGAGACAGGAGGCCTCCTCCCACGCCCAGGTAGATATAGTCTCCGAAGACTATGGGAGTGCTGGTGCTGGGGGCCGGCAGTGCGGCAGTCTTGAGGCCGCTGACAGCACCGGTCTCAGGATCGATCACCGCAGAGCAGAGATATCCGCCCCTGGTGGTGAAGTAGACCCTCCCGTCTGCGTACGCGATTGAGGAATGCTGGTCGCCCAGACCTGTGAGGTCGGCGTATGCGGCGGGCTCGGCCGTCTCTCCCGGAGAGTATGTCTTTCTGAAGACGAGGAGCTTCGAATCGCCGCTTACGGACGCCGAGACTCCGTCGTCCGTCCCGACGACGATGAAATCACCGACCGCCGCGGGACCGGACCAGTAGAAACCGCCCTTTACCGTATAAGACCATTCCAGCTCTCCGGTGGCCGCGTCGACGCAGACGAAGTTCGCGTCCTTTGTATCGCCCATCCAGAAGCCCGTGTAGAGCTTTCCGTCAGAATATGCCACGGGGGTCTGGGCCTGGCCGCCTATAGCGTCTTTGAAGACCCATGCCGTCTCAAGTGTCACGGCGTCGAAGGCCTGCAGCGTGCCTGTGCCCAGAGGCGCTATAATGAGCCCCAGATCCTCGCAGTAGGTCGGGGGCGTGTATCCGAAACTCGTCGACGTGACCATCGTCCCTTCTCCGACGACGTTTCCGTCCTCAAGGGAGAGCTTCAGTATCTTCTTTTCGCTCATGGTGATCAGGCAGTCGTCCACTATGATCTGAACGCTGGGGCTGGTGGCCCAGTTGGTACCGATCCTGTTCGCCCAGTTAAGCTTTGCGGCGCCCGCCTTGGGCGTCTCCGCGGTCGTTATCGCCATGTTGGCGTCGCTGTTGCGGAAGTTCTTCCACTGGGCGGAAGGATGGCCCTCCGCCAGGGCGGCGGGAGCCAGGCTGCAGAGCAGAATGAACGCCAGAACGGCGGAGATGATTCGTTTTTTCATAACAATCCTCCCGAAATCCCGGAGAAATAGCAAAGCCGCAGCAGACTTTCAGTTCTGCTGCGGCCCGATTTTTACCGCGTTTCCGGCTGTCCGCGTCCCGCGTCAGCCTTTTCGAGCATCATAGGTCTTCCGGCTCGTGCATCGTGGGACAGATACTGTCCCTGCGTCTGCCCCTCAGCCTTCTCGGGTCTCCCCAATGACCGACTCGCGTCACGAAAGGCAGCCTCATGCACTTACGGCAACGGTCTTTGCTCCGGACTCAAACCGGATTCCCTCATCCGCGCGCCTGTTCATACAGCCGTACGCGCGGGCATGATGCCTTATATGCATTATTATACAATAAAATGTAGCACTCAGAACCTGATTAGTCAACCGCAAATCGCGGAACGGCGCCGGGTTTGACCCGCACCTCTCCCCCTGATATAATCCATTTGAAAAACTCACTGTCTGACGTATGGAGGACCCATGAGCAGAGTGTCGTTTATGGCTAGAGTCGCCGAGATATACCTCCGTATCGCCTACGGAGGGCGGACGGAGAAAAAGATAAGAAAAAGGCTCGCGGAACTCGAAGGACAGACGCCGGCGACCTATGTTCCGCCCCGGTCCCTGCGTCTGAGATCCCGCGTCACGGAGGAGAGCGTCTGCGGCTGCCAGGTGTTCCGCATGAAGGACGCAGACGAGCCTGAGCGCACGGTCATCTACCTGCACGGCGGTTCTTATGTCAACCAGATATCCCCCTTCCACTGGCGTGCGATGGACTATCTGGCGTCGGCATGCCGCGCCGAGGTCATAGCGCCTCTCTATACCCTCGTGCCCTACGGTACCTGGAGAGAGGCCTTCGAACTGGTCGGAACGGTCTGTGACCGCTGCCGCACTGAACATCCGGAGCGTCCCGTCGTCCTTATGGGCGACTCCGCCGGGGGCGGTCTGGCCCTGGCGCTCTGCGAGGAGTTCGCCGAAAAAGGTGTTTCCCAACCTGCGAGGATCGTGCTTTTCTCGCCCTGTGCGGACGTGGATCTGGACAACCCGGATATTCATGATTATGTTAACAAAGACCCTTTCCTTGTCCCTGCTCTCAGCATATACGCTAAGCGCTGGGCCGGGGATCTGGATACGTCCGACCGCCGGGTGAGCCCGCTCTTCGGGGACGTGTCCCGGCTGGGCCCTGTCGCCCTGTTCGTCGGTACGAAGGAGATAACGTATCCGGACATCATGCTCCTGGCGGAAAAGCTGAGGGCAGCCGGGGCGGACTTCGAGCTTATCGTCGGCGAGGGCATGTGCCACGTCTGGCCCCTGTTCCCCATCCCGGAAGGCCGGGCTGCGCTCAGACGGACGGCGGACATCATAAACGGTTGACCCGCATATAACTGAAGACCGGAGCAGTTTCGGCTGCTCCGGTCTCTTTTCATGTAAACATTATCACTTGCTGAAGATGATGACTCCCTCGAGATCTCCCGTCTTGTCGTTTATCACGATGAGGATGGTGTCCCCGGCCTTCAGCTGGCTGGCCGCGGCTAAGTACCAGTTGTCATCCTGTCTGGTATAGAACGGGGTGCTGTCGTCATACTCGAGCGTCTCGGTCTTGTCGGTGGTCTTGTAGTCGGCGGGATCGAACAGGGCATAGTCGTCGAGGTCCTCTCCGCTCTTGGACTCCATCACCTTGTAGGTTATGGCGCCGTCGTCGAGCTTGGTCACCTGTCCGGCAGTGTCGCTGAAGGACTGCGGCTCCACCTCATAGTGGGCGTCGGGCTCTCCCGGAGTGGCGGACGGGATGACTATCTCGGTGGGAGCGTCGGATGAGCTGGCGGGATCGTCCTTTTTGCTGTCCTTGCCGTCGTCCTTCTTGTCGTCCTTGCCTGAAGGTGCGGGATCCGTCTTGCTGCCGTCGTTTTTCTTCCCGTCGTCCTTATTTGAGTCGTCCTTCTTGCCGCTGTCATTTCCGCCGCTGGGCGCGGAACTGTCGCCGCTCTCCTTGCCGCCGCTGGGTTCCGATTCGCCGGAGGAGTTTCCTTTGCCGCATCCTGCGATCAGTGCAAGGCATAGGGTCAGCACTAGTATGACCGCCAGTATCTTCTTGATGTTCAACTCTGTTATCTCCTTATACGCGGCGCTGAAGGCCGCTGGTATTATCGTTCTTACCGGGACAGTATACACCAATTCTTCCGTTCAGGCAAGTACCTGCGTCCCGGCGCCGGTGAACATTCTGTTAATTCAGTCCTCCAGCCGCTCCGCGATCGCCGCCAGGAACTCCTCGGAGTTCACGGCTCTCGCTTCGAAGCCCGGCTCCGTGAGGGCCACCAGATCCTTGGTCATTATGCCCGCTTCGAGGGTGTCCATGCAGGCCTTCTCCAGTTTCTTGGCGAAGGCGCAGAGCTCCGGGATGCCGTCCAGCTCGCCCCTCTTGTTCAGGGCCCCGGTCCAGGCGAATATCGTGGCCATGGGATTCGTGGAGGTGGTCTCCCCCTTGAGGTACTTGTAGTAGTGGCGGGTCACGGTGCCGTGGGCCGCCTCGTACTCGTATTTGCCGTCCGGGGACACCAGCACGCTGGTCATCATGGCGAGGCTGCCGAAGGCCGTGCTCACCATGTCGCTCATGACGTCGCCGTCGTAGTTCTTGCAGGCCCAGATGTATCCGCCCTTGGAGCGAATGACCCTGGCCACCGCGTCGTCTATAAGGGTGTAGAAATATTCTATGCCGAGGTCGTCGAAGCTTTTTCTGTAGTTCTCGAACTCCTCCTCGAATATGGCCTTGAAACGGCCGTCGTAGGTCTTGGCTATCGTGTCCTTGGTGGAGAACCAGAGGTCCTGTTTCGTATCGATCGCGTACTGGAAGCAGGATCTGGCGAAGCTCCTGATGCTGCTGTCCTTGTTGTGCATGCCCTGCCATACGGCGGGGCCGTCCACTTTCATGACGGATACCGTCTTTTCGCTGCCGTCGTCGCCTTTAAAGGTCATGACGCACTCGCCCGGGACCTCGGTGTACATGTCCGCAGCCTTGTATACGTCTCCGTAGGCGTGGCGGGCGATGGTTATGGGCTTCTCCCAGTTCCTGACCACGGGCTTTATGCAGCTGAGGGTTATGGGCGCCCTGAACACGGTGCCGTCCAGGATGGCGCGGATGGTGCCGTTTGGAGACTTCCACATCTCCGTGAGCTCGGGATACTCCTCCATGCGCTGCCTGTTGGGCGTGATGGTGGCGCACTTGACGGCCACGCCGTACTTTATGTTGGCGAGGGCCGCGTCCACGGTCACCTGGTCCTTCGTGGCGTTGCGGCTGAGGAGCCCCAGGTCGTAGTACTCCGTCTTCAGGTCGACGTAAGGGAGTATGAGCTTATCCTTGATCATGCGCCATAAGATGCGCGTCATCTCGTCCCCGTCCATCTCGACGAGGGGCGTGGTCATCCTTATCTTTTCCATGTGTCCGCTCCTTCTATGTTCGTCAGGCGCCGTATCCGGCGGCGTAGTAGTTCATGAGGCAGCCCTCAGTGAGGATGAGCTTCTCGCTGTCCCCGAGGCCGCGGCAGAAGAGTTTTAACTTTTTTACCTCTGCGCCGTCGAAGACGAAGGCGTCGAATTCCTCCCGGCCCGCCAGTATGGACTCCCTGGCTCCGGGAACGTATATCCACGCGCCGTCGGTGAAATCCAAGGCCGCGGAGGCGTCCGCGGTGAAGGGCACGATGCCCCAGTTGATGCAGTTGGAACGGTAGCGCTTCGTGGCGTATTCGAAGCACACGTTGGCCGCTCCGCCCAGCACTCTCTGGCAGGACGCAGCCTGTTCCCTGGCGGAACCGTCGCCGGGCTTTCTCGCGAAGACGCAGGAGCCTACGGACAGGTCTTCCGCGTTCTCCCTTCCGAAGGCCCGGAGCGCAGCTTCAAGGCTCTCCGGCACGTCTCCCGTCATGTCTCTCACCGCCTTGGAACGTCCCACGTATTCGGGGACCCGGCGGGACAGTGCGAATTCTGAGAGGGCGATCGGGTTGGAACGGTAGGAGGACGTCTCTCCCGAGGGGATGAGCTCGTCCGTGGTGGTGACGTCGTCCTGGATGACGGCGCAGAGCCGCACCAGGAGGTCCTTCTCCATCTTCGGCATCTTCGGCCAGTCGGTGATGTTGGGCCCCAGCCGCAGAGGAACGTCCGGCCGGGGATGTCCGAAGCCGTTGTAGCACCGCTTCTCATATACCGAGCCGTCGAAGACGTACTCCTTTTCGGGGATATCGTAATCTATGTCGGTGGCAGCCGTGAGGACGCCGCCGTTCGCCGCCGTGGCAGCTATGGACCTGGCGTCCATGAGTGCCACCGCCGCTATCTGGCCGTTTGCGGGCTTCGAGCCCTCGCGGTTCGCGAAATTCCTGGTGGCGTGGCGTATTGACAGCGTGTTGTTGGCCGGCGTGTCCCCCGCGCCGAAGCAGGGGCCGCAGAATGCGGGCTTCACCAGGGCGCCCGCCTCCGTGAGGGAGGCCGCGGTGCCGTCCCGCATGATGGCCAGGTTCACCGGCGTGGAAGCCGGATATACGGACATGTCGAAGAAACCGTTCCCTATGGACTTTCCTTCGAGTATGGCGGCCGCCTCGGTGATGTTCTCATACATGCCGCCGGAGCATCCGACGATGACTCCCTGCTCGCAGTGCACGGCGCCGTCCGCGCCGATGCTGCGTCTGAGGTCCAGCTTCACCCTGCCGCCCAGTTCCCTGTTGCAGGCCTCCTCGATGCCGGCGAAGATCCTTTCGGGATCCTTCTGCACCTCGTGCACCGTGTAGGCCTTGGAGGGGTGGAACGGCAGCGCCATCATGGACTCCATCTCTGAAAGATCTATCTTTACCATGGAGTCGTAGTAGGCCCCGTCCTCCGGGGCGAGGAACCTGAAGTCCTCCGGTCTGCCTATGTTCTCGTAGTAGTGTCTGACCTTTTCGTCCGTCGTCCATATGGAAGAGAGGCAGCTGGTCTCGGTGGTCATGACGTCCACGCCGATGCGGAAGTCGGTGGACAGCTTTTCGATGCCCGGTCCGGCAAACTCCATGACCCTGTTCTTGACGAAGCCTCCGGGGAAAGTCGCCCCGACGAGGGCTATGGCCACGTCGTGGGGCCCGATGCCGTGAGGCACCTCGCCCTCCACCCATACCAGGACCACTTCTGGAGCGTCTATGTCCCAGGTGTTTCTGAGGAGCTGCTTTGCCAGCTCGCCTCCGCCTTCGCCTACGCCCATGCAGCCGTAGCATCCGTAGCGGGGGTGGGAGTCGGAGCCCAGGATCATCTTTCCGCATCCGGCGAGCATCTCCCGGGCGTACTGGTGGATGACAGCCTGGTTCGCGGGAACGAATATGCCGCCGTACTTCATGGCGGCGGAGAGGCCGAAGGCGTGGTCGTCCTCGTTTATGGTGCCGCCGACGGCGCAGAGACTGTTGTGGCAGTTCGTGAGCGCGTAGGGTATGGGAAACTCCTTCATCCCCGACGCCCTCGCGGTCTGGATGATGCCAACGTAGGTTATGTCGTGGGAGACCATCGCGTCGAAGGATATACGCATCTTTCCCTTCCCGCCGCTCCTGTCGTGGGCCCGGAGGACGGAATAGGCCATCGTCTTTTCCCTGGCCGCGGGATCCGGCCCGTCCGCCGGGACGGGAACGCCGCCCTTCAGATAGTATCCCTTTTCATACAGTTCGATCATGGACATTCTATATCGCCTCGAATCACAGATTTCCGGTAAGCAGCATCACGGCAGTCAGCGCGATTATGGGAGCGGTCTCGCAGCGGAGTATCCGGGGCCCCATAGTGACGGACATCATGCCCGCCCCGGCAGCGTACCGGGCCTCCGAAGGCTCGAATCCGCCCTCAGGTCCGGTGACTATGGACACGGTCTTTGCGTCCGGCTTCGACTCTATCGCCGTCTTTATGGGGAGCTCCCGCTCGTCCTCGTAGCAGAAGAGCGGAAGATCGGCGGCAGCGGCAAGCTTTACCGCAGCCTCGAAGGACTGGACCGCGCTGACCGCGGGGATGATCCCCCTGCCGGA
Source organism: Oscillospiraceae bacterium (assembly GCA_017619535.1). Taxonomy (GTDB): domain Bacteria; phylum Bacillota; class Clostridia; order Oscillospirales; family Oscillospiraceae; genus RGIG8048. The sequence goes on from JAFZSD010000010.1 coordinate 13,411, forward strand.
CTGCTTGGCGGCCTCCTCCGCTATGAGCTGGAGCCTGGATGTCTTCTTTATCAGCGACTTCTCGTCGGGGCGCGACACGCACCTTGCGGACGGGAACAGCACGATGTGGGCCGCTCCCAGCTCGACGCATTTCTGGACCGCTGTCTCCATCCTGTCGCCCTTGGAGAAGGCGGCGAACACGGTGCAGTATACGGACGGCTCGCCGTCGGATGGCTTCTTCTCGAGGATCTCCGCCTCGGCTCCGTCCTCGGTCATCTTCGTAAGGACGCAGGAATAGTCGTTGCCGCTGCCGTCGCAAACGGTGAAAGCCTCTCCCTGGCGTATGCGCAGCGCCTTTATGTGCTCCGCGTCCCTGCTGTTTATGTACGCGATGCCTCCGAAGATATTGGAGGCGGCGATGAAGAACCTGGGCACAGCTCCATCCTCCCCGTAATGATCGTTAAAAGTTATTTTATCACAGTAAAGTGTTCCTGGCAACACCGGCCGGGACGTGAAAGGGCCGGAGCTGAGCTCCGGCCTCGATCTGTTGCGTATGTGTATCAGAACTTGAGTTTTTTGACCTTGATGTTGATGACGAAGAAAGCCGCCGTCACGAACATCACGGCCCCCAGGATGACCGCGAACGTCTCCGGGGACACCGCCAGTCTCAGGAGATGCACCAGTGGGAATATGACGGCGATGGAGGTGACGGGAAGGCCGTTGAAGTAGCCTCTGAGACCGTCCGTCTCCTTCTGCCTGTTCTGCTCAGTGACGTTGTAGTAGCCCAGCCGCACGAGAGCCGCCAGCTGGTAGATCATGAGCACGATGATGCCGACGACGCCCCTCACGCCCTCGCAGTAGGAGGCCGCGACGGGCAGGGCTCCAAAGGCTATGAGATCGCACAGGGAGTCTATCTGGATGCCGAAAGCCTTCTCGTCGTCGGTGCGCTCGATGGACCGCGCCACTTTGCCGTCGAAGCTGTCGCAGATCCCTGAGACCAGGAGACAGATTATGGGACCGATCACGCTTCCGTCTATCGCCAGGAATATGCCGAGCACCGCCGACAGCAGCGAAAGATACGTGAGTATCACGGAGACGTTGTAAAATCCTACGAGCCGTTTCTTCTTCAAATCAAACCCTCATCTCGTCAGTTCTTTGTGTCATTATACCCCGCGCCGTCCCTTTTGGAAAGAGGCCAGCTCACCAGTCCCGTCCCAGGTCCGGACGGTGACCGTAGTCGAATACGTCCTTTGCGTCGTAGAAGCGCATGTACCTGTCCCGGGACCAGCGCAGCGTGGTGCCGTCCGGGTGGAGCCTGTCGACTATGACCGCCGGGATGTCGTCCTTTATGCGGGAGAAGGACTCGATGCCCACAGAAAAGAACACGCGGAAACCCTGGTCGTAGAGATACCGGAGCACGCTTCCCGTCTGGTCGAGATCGTCCCCGTCGGGCCTCGCGCCGTGGGGATAGAACAGGTACGGGGTGTCGCCCACCAGCGATGCCACTTCGTCCTTCCATCGTCCCGTATCCTCGGACACGCCGTCCACTTCATATCCGGACAGGTCGATATGTCCCCAGGTGTGGCTGCCGAAATACCAGCCGTTCTCCTTCAGCGCGTCTATGACGGGCCTTACGGCCTTTATCTCCTCCTGCCTCTGTTTCTCCTGCTCGGCGGTGAGACCTTCTGTGGTGGTCTGGGTGCGGTAGCCCAGGATGCCCTCATAGCCTGTGAGGGCTATGCAGCCCTTCACCCCGTACATGGAGAAATCCGGGTGTTCATCCACGAACTTGTCGAGTATCGTTATGGCATCGAGATCCTGGGATACGACCTCTTTGCCCTGGGGGTCGAGGCCCCAGCTCCAGACTTCTCCGTCCTTCACGATGAGCTTGTAGGTGAAACCGTACTCCCTCATGTACTCGTAATAGTTGACGTCGTCGTAGGATATGACGAGAGGCTTCTTCCCCTCAGGCAGCATCAGTGTCTTCCGTACCATGACCGTGCTGCCGTCGGAGGCCATCTCCTCGCCCCAGACGTCCCCGATGTCAACGATGACATAACCGTTCTCATAGAGCCGGTCGAGGATGGCCCTATACTCGCTGACCGTCAGCATCCAGTCGTCGAGGCCCTTCTCCATATAGTCGCCCCGGAACGCCACCTCAGGATAGGCGATCACCGGGTGGAAGAACAGGTGCTCCACCACTCCATCGTATTCCGTGAGTTTTACGTCCGGGCCCGGCCAGATCTTTTCCGGTTCCTCGGGCTTTACGGCCCGCCTGACTTCCTCCGCGTCGTGTTCCGGCTCGTCCGCCGCGTTCTCCCCGTCTGCAGTGCCGCCGCAGGCGCAGAGCGCGAAGATACAGGCCGCTGCGATCAGGAGCGCAAGCAGCCGCTTCAAAACATTATCCATCTTCATTCCCATCCAAACAACAGTTGCCGTGTATCTCTCCGCGGATCTCTCTTTCCGGGGCCTCAGTCTCTCTCTCTGAGCCCCCTGAAGAAATCCGTCAGTATCTCCGAGCATTCATCCTCCAGCAGTCCGCCCCTTATCTCGGGTGAAAAGCCGTAGTTCTCCATGAACAGATTGATGACGCTGCCGCAGGAACCGGTCGCCGGGTCCCGGGCTCCGAAGAAGAGCCGGGATATCCGGGCGTTCAGTATGGCACCTGCGCACATGGGGCACGGCTCCAGCGTCACGTATATGCTGCAGCCGTCCAGACGCCAGTCCCCCGTCTCCCTGCATGCCTCCGCGATCGCTCCGATCTCGGCGTGGGCAAGGGCGCTTCCGTCAGTCTCGCGCCTGTTCCTTCCGCGTCCGACGATGCGTCCCGAGGCGTCCGCTATGACGCAGCCCACCGGGACCTCGCCCTGTTCCCCCGCCTCCCGGGCAAGGGAGAGCGCCATCTCCATATACTCCTCATGCGTCACGGAAGGTCGTCACCACCTGTCCGGCGCGGCGCCGCCGCGCGAGTGTTTTTTATTATTATACTACATTTTCCGCTCTTTGGAACACCAAACAGGACCATATTTGAGTTTGTGGTGCATTTTTCCTTTTTTGCCTTTTCCGCGGTCCTTTGCCATGCTTTCTGCGCATCGTCTCCATACCTTAAAACGTATTGACATGAGTGATAATAGTGTATAATATATTTTTTATTGGATGTACCGGGATCCGGCGGCGGCGCCCGCCGGGCGCGGAACACGGCAGGACGTATCGTCCGTATCTTTTCCGCGTGTTATTTCCGTTCTCGTCCCCGCCGGGGACGGGTTTTTTGCACCGACAATCCACAGGACGGAGGCACTGTATATGAAACCATTCGGACTCAACGAGCTCAGGGAGATGTTCCTTTCCTACTTCGAAACGAAGGGGCATCTGCGTCTTCCCAGCTTTTCCCTCATCCCGCAGCACGACCCGTCTCTGCTGCTCATCAACGCCGGCATGTCCCCCATGAAGACATGGTTCACCGGCGAGGAGGAGCCGCCCCGCCGCCGCGTCACCACATGCCAGAAGTGCATCCGCACGGCTGACATCGAGAACATCGGAAAGACCGCGCGTCACGGCACCTACTTCGAGATGCTCGGCAACTTCTCCTTCGGCGACTACTTCAAGAAGGAGGCCATCCCCTTCTGCTGGGAGTTCCTCACCTCCCCCGACTGGGTCGGCATAGATCCCGACAGGCTCTATCCCTCCGTCTACATTGACGACGACGAGGCCTTCGATATCTGGAACAAGGACATAGGCATCCCCGCCGAACGCATCTTCCGCTTCGGCAAGGAGGACAACTTCTGGGAGCACGGCTCCGGCCCCTGCGGTCCCTGCTCCGAGGTATACTTCGACCGCGGCCCCGAGTACGGCTGCGGCAAGCCCGACTGCACCGTCGGCTGCGACTGCGACAGATACATCGAGATCTGGAACAACGTCTTCACCCAGTTCTACAACGACGGCCACGACAACTACACCGAGCTCTCCCAGAAGAACATAGACACCGGCATGGGCCTCGAGCGTCTCGCGGTCGTCTGCCAGGGCGTCGACAGCCTCTTCGACGTCGACACCGTCATGAACATAACCAACAAGGTCTCCGAGATAACGGGAGCCAAATACGGCCAGAGCCATGATAAGGACGTGTCCCTCCGGGTCATCACCGACCACATCAGGAGCGCCACCTTCATGATCGGCGACGGCGTCCTCCCCTCCAACGAGGGCCGCGGCTACGTGCTGCGCCGCCTCCTCAGGCGCGCCGCCCGCCACGGAAAGCTCCTGGGCGTCAACGAGCCCTTCCTCTACAAGGTCTGCGACATGGTCGTGCATGAGAACAAGGGCGCATACCCCGACCTCGTGGCCAAACAGGATTACATCACCCGCGTCATAAAGCTGGAGGAAGAGAACTTCTCCAGGACCATCGACGGCGGCATGAGCAAGGTGGCGGAGCTTATCTCCGCCTGCAGGGAGAGCGGCGGAACGGTCATCTCCGGCGCCGACGCCTTCCGTCTCTACGACACCTACGGCTTCCCCCTCGACCTCACTAAGGACATGGTCGAGGAACAGGGCCTCACAGTGGACGAGCAGGGCTTCGCCGACCTCATGGAACAGCAGCGCGAGCGCGCAAGAGCCGCCCGCGGAGATATGAGCGAGGCCTGGCAGGGCCTGGATCTCGGCCTTGACAACACCCCCACCTCCTTCACCGGCTACGAGACGCTGAACGACACCGGGAAGATCCTCGCGATCGTTTCCGACGGCGAGCTGTGCTCGACGCTCCTGGAGGGCGCCGAGGGACTCATCGTCCTCGACAGGACCCCCTTCTACGCCGAGATGGGCGGCCAGGCGGCCGACCACGGCGTTTTCAGAAAGGACGGCGCGGTGTTCAGAGTCACCGACGTCCAGAAGGACAAGGCCGGCAAGTATCTGCACCACGGCGTCGTGGAGAGCGGCGAGTTCGACGTTGACGACACCGTCAGCGCGGAAGTCTGCGCCGACCGCCGTCACGCTATAATGAGAGCCCACTCCGCGACCCACCTCCTCCAGGCGGCGCTCCGCCAGGTGCTGGGCGACCACGTGCAGCAGGCCGGTTCTCTCGTGGAGCCCGACCATCTCCGTTTCGACTTCACCCACTTCTCCGCCATGACCCCCGAAGAGATCGACAGGGTCCAGGAGATAGTGAACGACAATATCCTGGAAGGCGTGCCAGTCGTCACTGAGGTCCTCCCCATCGAGGAGGCCCGCAGGAAGGGCGCCACCGCCCTCTTCGGCGAAAAGTACGGCGACACGGTCCGCGTCGTCGAGATGGGCGACGTCTCCATGGAGTTCTGCGGAGGCACCCACCTTGACAACACCGCGAAGGCCGGCGCCTTCTGCATCATCTCCGAGTCCTCCATAGCCTCCGGCGTTAGAAGGATCGAAGCCTTCACAGGCAAGGAGTCCCTCAAGCTCGCGGCACGCCGCCGCAGCATGCTGGGCCGCGTCGCCGACATCATGAAGACGACGCCCAGAGAGCTCACCCACAGGGCCGAGAACTTCACCAACGAGCTCCGGGAGCTCCGCCAGAACCTGAGCAAGATGAAGGACAGGCTCTTCAGCGGCGAGGTCGACAGGAGCCTCTTCACCGCGAAGAACATAAAGGGCGCCAAAGTCATCACCGCCGTACGCACCGACATAGACGCGAACGATCTGAGAAAGCTCGGCGACTTCATCAAGGAACGCGATCCCGACAGCGTAGCCGTCCTTGCCTCCGTCGCGGATGACAAGATCACGCTCCTCGCCGTCTGCGGCGCGAACTCCGTGGTCCGCGGCATGCACGCCGGAAAGCTCGTCAAAGAGGTCAGCGCGGCCTGCGGCGGTTCCGGCGGCGGCAAGCCCGACTCCGCCATGGGCGGCGCGAAGGACGCCTCCAGACTCGACAGCGCTCTCGCAGCCGTCGAGGGATACGTGGCGGACAACATAAAGGACTGAAAGGAGCGTTCAGAAGCATGGAAAACTGCCTCTTCTGCAAGATAGCTTCCGGTGATATCCCCTCATCGAAGGTATACGAAGACGAAAACGTGTTCGCCTTCCGCGACATAGCTCCCCAGGCGCCCGTGCATATCCTCGTGATACCGAAGACGCATTTCGCTTCTGCCGGCGAGGTCACCCCGGAGAATTCCGCTCTCGTCGCAAAGTGCTTCGAGGCCATCGCAAAGATAGCCGTCCAGGAAAAGCTGGACACCGGCTTCCGCGTCATTTCCAACTGCGGTCCGGACGCGGGCCAGACAGTGCCACACATACATTTCCACATCCTCGCCGGGAAGAAACTCGGCGAAAAAATGGTTTGATATTATTACCGTTCCGCTGCTTCCCGTTCCCGGACAGCGTGCGACCCGGCATCGGAGGATCATCATGAAGAACGACAAGAACGCAAACACTTTTCTGCAGCTGATGTCAGATTTCAACAGGATCGACAGGAGCAAACAGATCCAGGAGAACCTCAAGGGCGAGCGCTACCTCATGCTCTACCTCAAGAATCACGGCGGCACTGCGTCTCCCAGTGAGATATGCGAGTCTCTGGGCGTTACAAACGCCCGCATCGCCGCGATAACGAAATCTCTCGAGCGGAAGGGCTATATCGTCCGCGTCCCCGACAAGGTGGACCGCCGCCGCATCGCGATCTCGATGACAGACGCGGGCTCCGAATTCGTTGCCAGGAGAGGCGAAGAGATCTGCAAAGGGCTTTCCGACATATTTGACGAACTTGGCGAGAAGGATACCTCCGAACTGCTGCGCATCATGAAGCGTTTCGTCGAGATCATAGGCAAATGATCCGGTCGCCATGACGGCTCCGACTAAAGGCGGGGGCTTGGCAGGCATAATAATAAACGGCAGTCCAAAACAGGACCGGGGCGTTTCCGGCGCTCCGGTCCTTTCTGCGTCTTTTCTGTCATGAAAGGACGTTTTTACCGTCTTTTGCCGCTCTTTGCTCTTTACATCTCGGCACAACATATATTATAATTGTTTGGCGATATCTTACCTTTCAAACAATATATCGTGTCAGGAGGAACCTCATATGGCAGTCAGGCCTATCTTTACGGGCGCCGCCACGGCGCTGATCACACCCACCACTCCCTCGGGCGTCGACTACGACGCGCTGGGAAGACTCATAGACTGGCAGATCGACCAGGGCATCGACGCCCTCGTCATAGCGGGCAGCACCGGCGAGGGCAAGACCCTCACCATTCCGGAACACCGCGAAGTCCTTCGCTACAGCGCGGAACGCATAGCGGGACGCGTCCCCATGATAGCCGGCACGGGCTCCAACGAGACCAGCGTCTCCATCAGCATGAGCCAGTACGCCTGCGAGGTGGGCGCGGACGCGCTGCTCGTCGTCACTCCGTATTACATAAAGGCCACCCAGAACGGCCTCGTGAAGATGTACAACATGATCGCGGACGCGGTAACGAAGCCCGTCATCATCTATAACGTACCCAGCCGCACCGGCGTTAACGTGGAACCCGAGACCTACGCCCGTCTGGCGGAGCACGAGAACATCGTCGGCATAAAGGAAGCCAACAGCGACATATCCAAGATCGCATCCACCGCAGCCCTTACGGACGGCAGGCTCGTCCTTTACTCAGGCAACGACGACCAGATCCTCCCCATCCTCTCTCTGGGAGGCAAGGGAGTCATAAGCGTCCTGAGCAATCTGCTCCCGGCAGAGACATCCAGGATGTGCCACATGTACTTTGAGGGCGACACCGCCGGCGCCACGGCGCTGCAGCTGAGATATATCCCCCTCATCAGGGCCCTGTTCAGCGAGGTCAACCCCATACCCGCCAAGGCAGCCATGGCAGCGATGGGATGGTGCGAGAACTTCCTGCGCATGCCGCTCACCCCCATGGAGGACATCCACAAGGGAAAGCTGTTCGAACTGATGCACGAAGAAGGCCTTATCTGAAAGCGGCCTGACCGATACCCATTTTTATGAAGTTTTAGGCGCTGTCTCCGAACGGCCGTACGGTCGGAAGAGGCGGCGCCTTTTTAATGTGCCCGGGTCCGCCGGTCAGAATCCCGCTATGAGCATTTGGCGCGGCGGGTGATTGTATCCGGCCCTCATCCATGGTATATTATTACACGTAATGATATACCAATGTATTTTATGCGGCGGCTCTCCAAATCGCGCTTCCTAATCTGCCTGCGCGTCACGGCCGGCCGCCTTATATAGGAAAGGATGGAGAAACATGAGCAATGTTACTGTACTCGGTGTCGGCGACCTTATCCTTCAGATCCCCGGGATCGGCAAGTATTTCGACCCCGCTAGAGAGATCCTCCGGTCTGGCGATATCACCATCGGCCAGATCGAGACTCCGCACACGGACCGCGGCCATGTCTGCAACCCGGAGCCGCGTATGGTCCCGCCGGCTCCGCCGGAGAACCTGGATTGTCTGCCCGATGCCGGCTTCGACGTCTGCGGCTTCGGCGGGAACCACACCTTCGACCAGGGCTACTACGGCGTCATGGATACACTGGACAGGCTCAAAAAGAACGGCATCCTCACCTGCGGCGCAGGCGAGAACATCGAAGAGGCGTGCAAGCCTGCGCTCCTTGAGCGGAAAGGCCAGAAGTTCGCCGTCTTCCAGTACGACTGCATAGGCCCCGTCCTCTCCTGGGCATCGCCGATGAAGGCTGGCGCAGCATTCGTCCGCGCACTCACGATCTATGAGTCGGAGTTCTGCGAGCCGGCGGCCATGCCCGATTACGCCTGGACAGTGGTGGACCCGTGGTCTCTGCAGAACATGGTAAAGAACATCGAGTCCCATAAAGCGCAGGGCTACACCTGCATCGTGTCCCTTCACATCGGCCGCATGTATGACAAGCACGTTCTTCCCTACGAGATGGTCATAACCCACGCGGCAGTAGACGCGGGCGCCGGAATGGTCATCTGCCAGCACACCCACGAATGCCGCGGCATCTCGGTCTACAAGGGCGTACCAATCTATCACAATCTCGGCAACTTCCTTACGCTAACGTCAATGATGAACTTCGATTCCAACTCACCGGTCAAGGCGCAGTCCCTTTACAAGCCCTTTGAATATCCCGGCGTGAATCCCGTCATGTGGAGCCGCAACACCACGGAAAAGAACCACGAGACCGGTATCCCTAACTACGTCTTCTCCAACTGTTCGCGCAACACGCTCATCGCAAAAGCGGTCTTCGGTGAAAACGGCCTGGTCGAGGCCGGCTTCTATCCCTGCTATATGAGCGACATAGGCGAGCCCACCCCCGTAAAGAAAGACGGAAAGGGCGCAGACGTCCTGGAATGCTTTAAAGAACTCAACCGCATAGCGGAGCTTCCCGACGACATCTTCTCGTGGAACGAGGACGGTTCGGAAGTCAGGATCAGGCTCGATTAATCGCATCATTTCCCCGTCTTTCCTACTCTTATAAGTGATACGTCCCTTTTCCGGGATATGGTCCTTCCGGAAAAGGGACGTTTTCGTTTATCTTGATATAGATATAATGGTATGTTCCGTTCGCAGACAGAGAAATCATCCGCTCCCGACCAGTTTCATAAGGACTCCCATGTATTTCTTTGCTATTTCCGGCAGCAGATCGTAATCCCTGTACACAAAGGCCGTGCACACGTCGAACTCGTGCTCCTTAAAGGGTACGAGCGTGCAGTTCTTCGGCTGCGCCTCCTCGAATAGGGCGTCGCGGCACAGCATGACGCCTGTCCCGTACTCCACCAGATCGAACAGGACCTCCACGTCATCGCTTTCAAAGAACGGGGTCACGGAAAAGCCATATGCTTCTGTCGCGTTGTTTATGGCCTCCAGATAATACCGGCATCCGGTAATGCTGAGAAAGTGCTCGTCTTTGAGCACCGCCATGGACACATACGGTTCTTTTGAAAGAGGGTTGTCGTTGCATACCAGGAGCGACATGGGTTCAGGTTTGAGCACAGTGTACTCGAATTTTCCGTTCAGTATACGGTTCGGTATGGTAACGAGTCCGAACCTTCCCGGGTCCTCCCTCACGAAACTGTCGAATGCGTCGTCCTTCAGCGCTTTCAGGTCGAGCAGCACCGACCTGTCATCTCTGAAAAAGTCGAAAAGCACGTTCGGTGTGAGGTTCCTTATGACGGCGGGCGTGACCGCGAGGACTAAGATATCCTCCTGACTGCCGGCCGTGTAGTTGCCGAGAGCGTCGCGGTACGACAGAACTATGGGGCAGAATGTGGAATAGAACCTCTCCCCCTCCGGTGTCGGCCGCACGCCGCTCACGGTCCTGACGAACAGTTTTCTTCCGATGTCCTCTTCGAGACGTTTAAGGCTGTGGCTCACCGACTGCTGGGTAACGAAGAGCTTCTCCGCCGCTTTTGTTATGTTCCCGGCATTATAGACCTCGATGAACTGTTCGATCTGTTCGAATCTCGGCATATCGCACACCCTTCCCGGCGCCTTACGCGGACGTCGTTCCACAAATTTCATTTGTATTATATACATAGGGGATTTGATTGTCAACGGCGTGCGTATCGGCTAAAATCAAACTGTAATACAAGAATTCTTGTTTAAGTTGCTTATTAATATGTTATATACGCATAGCTGAATATTGCGTTTTTATTAAAAACGGATTAATATAGTGTCTGTAAAATCGGGGCGGATTGTATGCGGTCCGGGACCGCTGTCACATCCCCGGAAAAGGGACTCGGTTTTATGAGGAGGTAATAATTTGGGCCGATATATAATAAAGAGACTTCTGATGGTCATACCCATACTGATAGGCGTGACCCTGTTCATCTTTCTGACGCTGTCCCTCACGCCGGGCGATCCCGCAAAGCTCGCTATGGGCAACGACGCGACTGAAGAACAGCTTCAAGCCTTCCGAGAACAGAACGGGCTGGATAAATCCATTCCGGTCCAATACCTCACTTACATGGGGAAAGCCGTTACCGGCAACTTCGGCAAATCGTTCATTACGAGGCAGACTGTAACCTCCATGATAGGTGCCAGAATCGGCAATACGCTCTTTCTCTCCTTCACCTCTATCGCTTTTACGATAATCGTCTCGCTGATAATGGGCGTCACTATGGCGGTCAAGCAAAACTCCTTGTATGACAACACGATGCGCGTCGTAACGATCATACTTACTTCAATGCCGCAGTTCTGGCTGGCGATCATGATGATCCTGCTGTTTGCCGTCAAGCTCCGGTGGCTCCCGTCCAGCGGCCTCGGTACGTTCAAGCAGGCGATCATACCGATAATATGCTGCGCCTGCTCCGGCATCACCATGTGCACCCGCACCACCCGCGCTTCCATGCTCGAGGTCATCAATCAGGATTACATCAGAACGGCGCGCGCAAAGGGTCTCAGGAGCAACGACATCATCTGGCGCCACGCCCTCAAGAACGCGCTGCTCCCGATGATCACAGTCTACGGCCGTATGGTCGCCTCCTGCTTCAACGGTTCCGTCGTCATCGAGTCCATCTTCGGCATCAACGGCATAGGAACAATGATGATGAACGCTCTCCGGCAAAAAGATATACCGGCCATTATGGGCGGCATCATAATCTCCGCCTGCGTCATAACAGTGGTCAACCTGCTGACCGACCTTGCGTACGCATTCGTAGACCCGCGTATCCGTTCCCATTACAGGAGGGCCTCCGGGAAGAAAAAAGCGGTCAGAAATACACCTAAAGAAGGGACGGTGACCGCGTGATGGAAAACAACACTGCAGCAACCGGCAGCAGGTCCGAATATAAAAAGCATTCGCTTTGGACGGATGTGTGGATCCGTCTCCGGAAGAACACCATTGCTGTGATAGCGATAATAGTTTTCCTCTGCATACTCATCGTATGCCTTTCGGCGCCCCTTATCTACGATTACGACGAAGATATAGTCCAGCCGGATATCTCCAGGCAAATGCAGGCTCCTTCTAAAGAGCACATCCTGGGATGCGATGAGATCGGCAGAGATATCCTCGCCCGAATAATCTGGGGCGGCCGTATCACGATTATCGTCAGCTTCTGCGCACTTGGTATCGCTTTCATCATCGGTATAGTGCTCGGCACCGTGGCCGCCTTCTACGGCGGCTGGGCCGAAACGATAATCATGAGGATCATCGACATCATCATGTCGGTCCCGTCGGTACTGCTGATGATAACTCTTGCGACGCTGATAAAACCTTCGATCCCGAACCTCACGTTCGTTGTGGCCTTCGGTCTTATTCCGAACCAGGCTCGAATCATCCGCGGTCAGGCGCTCCAGGTGATCGATCAGGAATTCATAAAGGCGGCCCGCGTACAGGGCGCCAGCGATTTCAGGATCATCGTGAACCACATACTCCCCAACGCGCTCAGCCCCATCATAACGACCACGATCCTCGACATCGCGTACGCCGTCATGACTATCAGTACTCTGAGTTTCCTCGGTCTCGGCGTTCAGCAGCCCAATCCGGAATGGGGCACGATGCTCAACAGCGGCAGACAGTATCTGCGTCAGGCCTGGCATATGTCGACCTTCCCGGGCGTTGCGCTTACCATAACGCTCATGGCCCTTACGCTCATCGGCGACGGTCTGCGTGACGCGCTCGACCCCAGAATGAAGAGGTAACGCCATGAACGATATGTTGAACGAAACAGTAAATGCGGCTGCGGAAGAAACTGCCGAGGTGATCGCCGAAGAAGCCGCCGGCATAAATACGGAAATAGTTTCTGACGAGAGCGAGAACCTGCTGGAGGTCAAGGACCTCACCGTCGAGTTCCATACCGACAGCGGCATAGTCCAGGCCATAAACGGTCTCAGTTTCTCCCTCAAAGCAGGTGAGACCGTCGGACTTGTAGGAGAGACCGGTGCCGGAAAGACGACCACCGCTCTCGCTATCATGGGCCTTATAAACTGCCCTCCCGGTTTCTACAAATCCGGTGAGATCATCTACAAGGGCAAGGATCTCATGAAGATACCGGAATCCGAGTATCTGAAGATCCGTGGCCGCGAGATATCTATGATCTTCCAGGATCCGATGACCGCGCTGAACCCGGTAATGCCCGTCATCGACCAGATATCCGAGGTAATAAAGAACCATAAGCACGTCAGCGCCAAGGAGGCCCGCGAAGAAGCTATCGAGATGCTGAAGGTCGTCCGTATACCGCCCGAGCGCGCCGACGAGTACCCCCACCAGTTCTCAGGCGGCATGCGGCAGAGGATCGTTATCGCGATCGCGCTGGCCTGCAACCCGGCTCTGCTTATCGCCGACGAGCCCACCACGGCTCTCGACGTCACCATCCAGGCCCAGGTGCTGGAGATGATGCGTGAGCTCAGGGACAATTTCAATACCTCCATGATCATGATAACCCATGACTTCGGAGTCGTGGCGGAGACCTGCGACAAGGTCGCTATCGTGTATGCCGGTGAAGTCCTCGAATCCGGAACCAAGCGGGATATCTTCAAGAATCCGAGTCATCCGTACACGGTCGGCCTGTTCGGCGCCATCCCAAACCTGAACGAGGATACCGAGTTCCTGTACCAGATCGAAGGCCTTATGCCGGATCCCATGGATCTCCCGAAAGGCTGCCCCTTCGCTCCGCGATGCAGCTACGCAAAGGATATCTGTCATGCCGAGAAGCCCTGTGTTTCGAGGCTTCCGGGCGAGGAACATGTGGTAAAGTGCCACAAGTACACCGGATCTGATGAGAATCAGGAAATAGTGAATGAGGAGTGGCGAGATGAGTGAGCATCCTTATCTTGAAGTAAGACATCTCAAAAAGTATTTCATGACGCCCAATGGCCCCCTTCACGCCGTGGACGATGTGAGCTTTACCCTTGAAAAGGGCCGTACCATCGGCCTGGTGGGCGAATCCGGCTGCGGAAAGAGCACTCTCGGCCACATGATCGCGAGACTTCTCGACGCGACGGACGGCGAGATCCTGCTGGAGGGCGAGGATATCCTCAAGTACAATGGACGTAAGCTGAAGGATCTCCGCAGAAGGATCCAGATAATCTTCCAGGATCCCTTTTCCTCCCTCAATCCGAGAAAAACGGTCTATAACACTATCGCTGAGCCCATAATCATCCAAAAGATGTGCAAGAGCAAAAAAGAGGTCGAAGACCGAGTATTCGAGATCATGGAGCTAGTCGGCCTCGCAGAGCGGTACGTAAATGTATACCCGCATGAGCTGGATGGCGGAAGACGCCAGCGCGTCGGCATAGCCCGCGCTCTTGCCCTCGATCCGGAGCTTATCGTCTGCGACGAGCCTGTCTCCGCCTTGGACGTCAGCATCCAGGCTCAGATCCTGAACCTGCTCAAGCGTCTCCAGCAGCAGTTCGGTTACACCTACATCTTCATAACCCACGACCTCAGCGTCGTAAAGCACTTCGCCCAGGATGTTCTCGTTATGTACCTCGGCCAGCTGGTCGAACAGGCACCTGTAAAAGAGCTGTTTGCTCACCCGCGTCACCCATACACGCAGGGACTTCTCTCGGCCATCCCGTCTACAGATATAGACAACGTCAAGGACCGCATAATCCTGAAGGGCGAGATAACATCGCCGATCAATCCGCCCGACGAGTGCCGCTTCGCAGACAGGTGTGAATACGTGAGCGAAGCCTGCAGGAAGAAAGCCCCGCAGCTCCAGCGGCTCGGAGACGATCATCTGGTGAGCTGTTTCGCCCCTCTTGACTGATCTACTGTACTCCTTAGCGTGATTACGGCGGGTCTTCCGCCTTGATCATAGAAAAACCACAAACACAGGAAACTCTAAATTCAAAAGAAGGAGATAATGTAATGAAAAGAGCCATTCTCATCCTGTTGGTCATCGTGATGCTCTTCAGTGTCGCTGCCTGCGGCGGCGGTAAGAGTGACAGCAAAGAAAAAGTTGAGATCACAGTCGCCAACAACAGACTCCCCAACAGCCTCGATCCTCTGACCGAGGACGCAGCCCACAGCTATTCCATTACCCACCAGATCTATGACAGACTGGTATCCTTCGGTCTGCAGGACAACGCATGGCAGCCTGCCGTCGCGAAATCCTGGAAACAGGTCGATGAAACCACCTGGACCTTCGACATCAACCTTGATTACAAGTTCCAGAACGGCAAGCAGCTCACCATGGATGACGTCATGTACTCCTTTGAGCGTCTGAAGGACGTACCGAAGCAGGCCGACGCTGCCGCTTCCATAGCGGACATCTCCTACGAAGGCACCACTCTGACGATCAAATTCACCGACGCCAGCCTTACTTCCCCCTCCCGTCTTCTTGCTAACGTCGTTATCATCAACAAGGAATACGTTGAGAACGGCGGAGACGACGCCATTTACATCAATCCTATAGGAACCGGCCCGTACAAGAAGACTGAATTCACCCCCGGCGCTACCGCGACGATCGAGACCTGGGATGGCTACCCGTTCGAGAAACCCCAGATCGACATCATCCACTTCAGAGCCATCGAAGAATCCTCCACCAGATATGTCGCCCTTGAGACCGGCGAAGTTCAGTTCATAGGCTTCATCAACGCGACCGAGTATGATCTTGCCAAGGAGAACCCGGATCTCGACGTCGGCAACGCGAACTCCAGAAGATGCTGGAGCCTCGTATTCAACTGCGAGACCGGCCCGTTCGTGGATAATGTAAACCTGCGCAAAGGCATCTGCTACGCCATCGACAGAGACAGCTGGATCCAGCTCGCCGGCGGCCAGAGAGTAGCTCAGACCAGCATGCTCTTCAACGGCTATCCGGATCTCTATGCAGAATCCGACAAAGTACCCGGCTACGACCTCGACAAGGCCAAGGAGCTTCTAGAGGGCGAAGGCGTCAACCCGAACAACAGACTTGAAGTCAACCTCATCTGCGTCGAGGGCGACCCCGGCCTTGACATGCTCGCGGCCACTCTGTACCAGCTCGGCGTTGACCTTAACATCAACATCCTTGAGCACAGCGTGTATCTCCAGAAGGAGGGCGCCGGTGAGTTCGACATGGCCTTCATTCCGCAGGCCAACCGCGCCAACCATCCGCTCAACGACCTCGACCGCTATGACAGCAGCCTGATCGGCACCAGAGACCTCGCCCGTTACACCAATCCCAGATGCGATGAGCTCATTGCCCAGATGCGTGTTGAGAGCGATACTGCAAAGATCAAGGAAATGGCCAAGGAACTCAACGACATCGTTGCTGAAGATTGCCCGTGGCCTGCTCTCTATCTCAGCCCGATGCTCTTCGCTTACGCAAAGGGTCTCTCCGGCGTGACGGTCGACGGTTTCCAGACCCAGAACTACCGCAACGCTACTTACAATCCCTGACATCGGATACTGACCGATACGGGATCTGACCGCAGATGAGAGCCCGTTTCCGAAAAATGAATAAGGCTTTCACCGGTCGATACTAAAGCACAGGATCCCGGCGCGGCGCGAAGACCGCGCCGGGATCTTTCATTACGTCAGATTACTCAGGAGGCAGAATAATGACCCGTAAGTTCCCGCACCTCTGCAGCCCGCTGCAGCTCGGAAACGTGACTCTCAGGAACCGCATGGGCTCCGCACCCATGGGAGGCGTGGATATAACACCTGACGGCGGCATCGGCCCTAAGAGCACCTCTTTCTACGAGCACAGGGCCGCCGGCGGCGCGGCAGTCGTCACAGTCAGCGAGGTCGTCGTCGACCCCAAGACCGACGCGTCCGCGAACTACCGCCTCGCAGAAAACCCCCTGGGACTTTTAAGCAGCTTTACCTACACAGCCGACGCGATCAGAAGGCACGGAGCCGTCCCGAACATGGAGCTCTCCCACGGAGGCATATACGGTTCGGTCTGGAACGAAGTCTCCCGCAACGCCGTGAAGTTCGGTCCCAGCGGTCTCAAAGTGCCGGGCGAACCCGAGATCGTCGAGCTCTCCAAGGAGCAGATAAAAGACGTCGTCGCCGCCTACGGAAGGACGGCCGCTCTTGCAAAGCGCGTCGGCTTCGAGATGGTCATGATCCACGGCGGTCACGGCTGGCTCATAAACCAGTTCCTCTCCCCGTCCATAAATCATCGCAACGACGAATACGGCGGAAGCGTCGAAAACCGCTGCCGCTTCGCCCTCGAAGTCATCGAGAGCGTCCGCAACGCGGTAGGCAAAGACTTCCCGATCGAGTTCCGCATGAGCGGGTTCGAGGCCATGGCGGACGGTTACCAGTTCGACACCGGTCTCGAGATCGCTAAGGCCGTCGCTCCGTTCGTCAACCTGATCCACGTCTCCGCCGGTTCTCATCACATCGGCTTCTGGATCACGCATCCCTCCGCATTCCAGCCCCATGGTGTGAACGTCCGCATGGCGGCCGAGATAAAGAAGGCGACCAACACGCCCGTCGCTACCGTCGGCGGCATATATGACCCGGTCCAGATGGAGGATATCATAGCCTCCGGCAAGGCCGACGTGCTGTATATGGCCCACGCCGTCGCGGCGGATCCGTACTTCCCCAGAAAGATAATGGAGAACCGTGAAGACGAGATAATCCCTTGCCTGCGCTGCTACGCCTGCAACTCCGAGCGCGCCGTCACCACGACGCGCCGCTGCGCGGTGAACCCCATGTTCGGACGCGAATACGAGGGATTCGAAGTCGCTCCCGCTCCCGTATCGAAAAAGGTAGTCGTAGTCGGCGGAGGCCCCGCCGGTCTGAGAGCGGCGCTCACCGCAGCCCAGCGTGGCCATAAGGTCATCCTCTGCGAGAAGGCAGACCGTCTCGGAGGCATCACCGTCTGCGAGGAGGGAGTTCCGTTCAAGGAGGCAATGTTCGATTACCCGAAGACCATGGAGAGCCTTCTCCGTAAGGCCGGCGTCGAGATCCGTCTCAATGCGGACGCAACGCCCGAATACGTTGCGAAGGAGAACGCCGACGCCGCCATAATCGCCATCGGATCGGATACCATAATCCCGCCCATACCCGGCGTCGACGGCAAGAACGTCATCCCGGTCACGGAGAAACAGAACCACCACGACGAGATCGGTCAGAAGGTAGTCGTGCTCGGCGGAGGCGTAGCCGGCGTCGAGGAAGCCATACACCTGAAAGACTGCGGAAAAGACGTCGTTCTGATCGAGATGAGGGACTCTCTGGCCGTAGACGCGGCTCATCTGTACCGTGAGGTCCTTATGGACCAGCTGGACAGGCGTCCCGAGATCGACGTCCGTCTAAACTGCACAGGCTCCAGGATAACCGGCGAAGGACTGTACGCGAAGACTTCAGAAGGAGACGAGGTCTTCTTCCCCGCGGATACGATCATCCTGGCCACAGGCCAGCGCGCCCGCAGGAGCGAGGCCGTCACCTATTCAGACGCGGCTCCCCGCGTATTCTGGGTCGGCGACTGCACCCAGGCCAGGACCATAGTCCAGGCGACCTATCAGGGTCATCACGCGGCTCTGGACGTGTGATCTTTTAAAAAGTATATTTGTAAGACGGACCGCGCGGCGACACAAAGTCTCCGCGCGGTCCTTTCTTTTTGCCTTTATCATGTCATGCTCTGAAACCTAGGCTTATAGGACAAAACGTGTTGGTAAAATCGCCGATAATCGTTGAGATTTCAATGGTTTCGGCGGTTTTATCTTTTTTTGAAGAAGATACAGGGTGGACAAAACGTGTTGGTAAAAACGGCGGGACCCATTGATATTTC
>JAFZSD010000082.1 GCA_017619535.1 Oscillospiraceae bacterium
AGGATGTCGGGTCCCAGGCCGTATAGCCTCTCGCCTCGAAGGTGGCCCTCAGGCCGCCGCTGGGGAACGAGGACGCGTCGGGCTCGCCCTTTATGAGCTCCTTCCCGGAGAATTCCATGATCACGCTGCCGTCGGGGGCCGGAGTGATGAAGCTGTCGTGCTTTTCAGCGGTTATACCGGTCAGGGGCTGGAACCAGTGAGTAAAGTGGGTCGCTCCCCGGGCTACCGCCCATTCCTTCATCGCTTCGGCCACAGCGTTGGCTACGCTGATATCGAGTTCGCTGCCCTCGTCGATCGTCTTGCGGAGCGAATTATAGACGTCGGAAGAGAGGCTCTTGCGCATTGCGCGGTCGTCGAAGACCAGGCTGCCGAAATAATCAGATACTGTACTCATGGTTCAAAACTCCTTTTCTCTGTCGGAATAAGTAAAGGCAAAGACGTTCGCGTAACGAAACACGAAAGACGCCTTTGCCTTTGCCCTGTTCCTTATTTTGTTCTTGTTGCCCGGTAAATGAAAAGAAACAGGGCGTCTCCAAGTGAACCACTTAAAGACGCCCTTGCCTTTACGAATGTCAATATACACCCCCGTTCCTGCCCTGTCAACACTTTTTTGCAAGTTTTTTGCGCCGCCTTGCAGAACACGCCGGATAATATTATAAAAAGTGTTGACAAGCCGGTTTTGCGGGCATATAATGCATGCAAGTGAGCAAAGGCGTTCATTTTCGTACAGATCATCTGTGCGATGATGAACGCCTTTTCTTTTATCTGTCCTAAGGAGCTGAAGCCAATGATTAAAGAAGGTCAGGTGCGCATCCCTTCCGGGTGCGCGATCGCCGCGGTGATTTCCAGGGACGGGAAAAGGATGTCCGGCGAGTCGATCATCAGGTCGATGGTCCCGATGCACGAGCGCTCCAACGGTCTCGGCGGCGGGTTCGCAGGCTACGGCATCTATCCCGAATACAAGGATCTCTACGCGCTGCATCTGTTCTTTGACGACCGAGCCGTTCAGAAGGGCTGCGAGGTATTCCTCAAGGAACATTTCGAGATCGTCAAATCCGAGCTCATACCGACGCGCAAGATGCCCGCAATAACAGACGAGCCGATCATATGGCGCTACTTCGTCGCGCCGCTCAAATCCATGCTCGCCAACCTGCAGCTGGACGAGAAGGAATTCGTCGCCAGAGCCGTCATGAAGATCAACACAGAGATGGACGGCGCGTACGTGTTCTCCAGCGGCAAGAACATGGGCACCTTCAAGGCGGTCGGCTTCCCCGAGGACGTCGGCGTCTTCTACAGGCTCGACGAATACGAGGGCTACTCCTGGACGGCCCACGGCCGCTATCCCACAAACACTCCCGGCTGGTGGGGCGGTGCCCACCCCTTCACCCTTCTCGACTACTCAATAGTCCACAACGGAGAGATTTCCTCCTACGACGCGAACCGCAGGTTCATCGAGATGTTCGGCTACAAATGCACGCTGCAGACCGACACGGAGGTCATTACCTATATAATGGATTATCTCGTCCGCAGACAGGGCCTGACCCTCAGGGAGGCGGCCAGCGTCATAGCCGCCCCGTTCTGGAGCACCATCGAGCAGGAGCCCGACGAGGCGGCGAGAAAGCAGTACGCTTTCCTCCGCAAGATGTTCCCGAGCCTTCTGGTAACGGGTCCGTTCTCGATCGTCCTGGGCTACACCGGCGGCCTGATGGCGCTTAACGACAGGCTCAAGCTCCGCTCAATGGTCGTCGGCGAGAAGGACGACAAGGTGTTCATCGCCAGCGAGGAGGCAGCCATCCGCACGATGGAGCCCGACGCGGAGAACGTCTGGGCCCCGGCCGGCGGCGAACCCGTCATAGTCAATGTGAAAGAAGGTGCTTATTGATGGGCGTCGATTTCATCTTCCCCGAATTCGAAGTGGTAAGAAACGAAAACAGGTGCATAGCGTGCCGGGTCTGCGAACGCCAGTGCGCCAACGAAGTGCACATGTACAGCACGGAGCGCGACGCCATGATAAGCGACGAGACCAAATGCGTCAACTGCCAGCGCTGCGTCTCCCTCTGCCCCACCAGGGCCCTCAAGATCGTCAAGTCCGACTGCAGGCTCCGCGAGAACGCCAACTGGCAGCACGACACGATCAGGGAGATATACAAGCAGGCTTCCAGCGGCGGCGTGCTGCTGTCCTCCATGGGCAATCCGAAGCCTCTCCCGGTCTACTGGGACAACCTCCTTATAAACGCCTCCCAGGTGACCAACCCTTCCATCGACCCCCTGCGTGAACCGATGGAGACGCGCGTCTCGCTGGGCAAAAAGCCCGGCAGGATACAGAGGGACGCGGACGGCAGGATCGTCTGCGACATGCCTCCCCAGATAGAGCTCTCGATGCCCGTAATGTTCTCTGCCATGAGCTACGGCTCCCTGAGCTACAACGCCCACGCCTCTCTCGCCAGAGCGGCCACCGAGGCCGGCATCCTCTACAACACCGGCGAGGGCGGTCTTCACGAGGACTTCTACAAGTACGGTCCAAACACCATCGTACAGGTCGCCAGCGGCCGCTTCGGCGTGCACGAGGGGTATCTTGAAGCGGGCGCTGCCATCGAGATCAAGATGGGCCAGGGCGCGAAGCCCGGCATCGGCGGACATCTTCCGGGAGCCAAGATCGTGGGGGACGTCTCCCGCACCAGGATGATCCCCGAGGGATCGGACGCCATCTCCCCCGCTCCCCACCACGACATCTACTCCATAGAGGACCTCCGCCAGCTGGTCCTCTCGCTGAAGGAAGCGACGGAGTACCGCAAGCCCGTCATCGTCAAGGTCGCAGCCGTCCACAACATACCCGCCATATGCAGCGGCATCGCCAGGAGCGGCGCAGACATAATCGCCATAGACGGTTTCCGCGGCGGCACCGGCGCGGCGCCCACCCGCATCAGGGACAACGTGGGCATCCCGATCGAGCTTGCCCTCGCGGCCGTCGACCAGCGTCTCCGCGACGAGGGGATCAGAAACAACGTGTCCCTGGTCGTGGGCGGTTCGATCAGGAGCGCGGCGGATATAGTCAAGGCGGTCGCTCTAGGAGCCGACGCCTGCTACATCGCCACGGCCGCCCTTCTGGCCCTCGGCTGCCACCTCTGCAGGACCTGCCAGACCGGCAGATGCAACTGGGGCATCGCCACCCAGCGTCCGGACCTTGTCAAGCGTCTGAACCCCGACATAGGCAGCCAAAGGCTCGTGAACCTTCTGACCGCCTGGAAAAACGAGATAATGGAACTCATGGGCGGCATGGGGATAAACTCCATCGAGGCCCTGCGCGGCAACAGACTCATGCTCAGAGGTGTCGGACTGAACGAAAAAGAACTCCAGATACTCGGTATCTCGCATGCGGGAGAGTGATCATATGAAAAGAGTATACGTTAACGAAGAGTGGTGTCTGGGCTGCCACCTGTGCGAATACAACTGCGCCTTCGCCAATTCCGGCCTGACCGATATGGCGTATGCGCTGAAGGGCAAGCCGATCTATCCCAGGATACACGTGGAGGGCGACGAGAAGATCTCCTACGCCGTGTCCTGCAGGCACTGTACTGATCCGATGTGCGTAAAGAGCTGCATCGCCGGCGCCATCACCATGAACGACGGCGTGATGCAGATCGACAAGGACAAATGCGTCGGCTGCTTCACCTGCGTGCTCGTCTGCCCCTACGGCGCTCTTGCTCCGAACGCCGACGGCGTCATGCAAAAGTGCGAGCTCTGTCTTCAGAACGCCTGCGGGGAGCCCGCCTGCGTGAAAGGCTGTCCCAACAAGGCCATCGTGTATGAGGAAAGAGGTGCTGTCGAGTGAAGAACTACGTTATCATAGGAAACGGCGTCGCTTCTGCGGGCTGCATCGAGGGCATCCGCAGCGTCGACCCCGACGGCCCCATAACGGTCGTATCCGAAGAGGATCACGACGTATACTGCCGTCCCCTTATCTCCTACTATCTCGAGGGCAAAACGGATCAGCAGCGCATGCGCTACCGCTCGCCCGGCTTCTATGAGCGCATGGGTGCTAAGGTGTATTTCGGCAGAAAGGCTGTCCGCATAGACAGCGAAGCGAAGACAGTCGAGCTGGACGACGGAACGGTCCTCCCCTACGACGCTCTCTGCGTCGCGGCCGGCTCCTGTCCCTTCGTCCCGCCTTTCGAGGGGCTCGACACCGTTCCGGAGAGCTATTCCTTCATGACCCTCGACGACGCGCTGGCGCTGGACAAAGCCGTAAAACCGGATTCCAAGGTCCTCATCGTGGGCGCCGGCCTCATCGGCATGAAGTGCGCAGAGGGCCTGTGCGGCAGAGTCGCCGGCCTGACTGTCTGCGATCTTGCCGACCGCGTCCTGTCGAGCATACTCGACAGCGAGTGCGCGGGCATAATGCAGAGGCATCTGGAAGCCCACGGCATCAGGTTCCTCCTGAGCGACAGCGTCGTCAGGTTCGACGGGACCTGCGCCGTGATGAAGAGCGGCGAAGTAGTCCATTTCGACATCCTGGTCCTCGCGGTCGGCGTCCGCGCGAACACCTCCCTGATAAAGGATATAGGCGGCGAAGTGAACCGCGGCATAGTCGTGAGCGGAAGGATGGAAACGTCCGTGCCCGGCATCTACGCGGCCGGCGACTGCGCGGAGGGATACGACGTGTCTCTCGGTCAGAACAGGGTGCTGGCGATCCTCCCCAACGCCTACATGCAGGGCCGCACGGCAGGCATAAACATGGCCGGCGGAGACGAGGCGTTCGACAAGGGCATGCCCATGAACTCGATAGGGTTCTTCGGTCTCCACGCCATGACGGCGGGAACGTACGAAGGCGAGATGTATGAGGAGAAGGGCGAGAACTCCCTCAAGCGCCTGTTCACCAAGGACGATCTCCTGAAGGGCTTCATCCTTATAGGCCTCGAGGAACGCGCCGGGATCTACACCTCGCTCATACGGGAGAAGACCCCGATATCCTCGCTCAACTTCGAAGTGCTCAAAAAAGCCGCGACGACTACGGCTTTTTCTCCCGAACTGCGTAGAAAAAAGTTTGGAGGTGTGGTATGATGTCAAGTAACATACAGGCACAGGGCGTAGAACACAAGGCCCTCAATGAGCTCATAAGAGGCACGGAGGGCGACTGCGTCATCGACGGATGCTGCGGTCAGCGGTTCATAGCGGCCGGCATGTCCGGAAGGGACATCGTCATAAACGGAGTTCCCGGCAACGCGCTCGGCGCCTATCTCAACGGCGGCACCATCACAGTAATGGGAAGCGCCCAGGACGCCGTAGGCGACACCATGAACGACGGAACGATCGTCGTTCACGGGAACATCGGCGACGCCGCCGGATACGCGATGCGTGGCGGCAGGATATACGTAAAGGGCAACGCCGGATACCGTGCCGGCATCCACATGAAGGAGTACAAGGAGAAGATCCCCGTCATAGTCATCGGCGGAAAGGCCGGCAGCTTCCTGGGCGAATACCAGGCGGGCGGTATCATCATCGTCCTCAATCTGGAGACTCCTCAGGACAAGATCGTGGGATTCTTCCCCTGCACGGGGATGCACGGAGGAAAGATGTTCCTCCGCTCCGACTGCAGCGGAGTGGTCTTCCCCGAACAGGTCACCGCGAGACCGGCCTCCGAAGACGACATCGCCGAACTGAAGACCTATCTCTCGGATTTCTGCGGGATCTTCGGTTACGACGCCGACGCGGTCCTCGACTCCCCCTTCACCGTAGTCACACCCGACAGCAAGAACCCGTACAAACAGATGTATGTTCCCAACTAAACACCTCAAGGAGGACATCATGAAGTATTCCAGGGAAGAAGTCATACAGTACGCGCAGGAAGAGGATGTGAAATTCATCCGTCTGGCGTTCTGCGACGTATTCGGCAAACAGAAGAACATCTCCATCATGCCTGACGAGCTCCCCCGGGCCTTTGAGCACGGCATAGCTTTCGACGCCTCCGCCATCGCCGGATTCGGAGACGAGACCCGCAGCGATCTTCTTCTGCATCCCGAACCGGACACTCTCATGCCGCTTCCGTGGCGGCCCGAGCACGGCCGGGTCGTGCAGATGTTCTCGACCATAACCTACCCGGACGGGACGCCTTTCGAATGCGACACCCGCAGTCTTCTCAAGAAGGCCGTATCCGAGGCCCGCGACAGGGGCTGCGAGTTCACCTTCGGCGCGGAGCAGGAGTTCTACCTCTTCCTTCTGGACGAGAAGGGCGATCCGACCCACACCCCCAGCGATGAGGCCGGCTACATGGACATCGCTCCCGACGATCAGGGAGAGAACGTGCGCCGCGAGATATGCCTCACCCTCGAACAGATGGGCATACGTCCCGAGAGCTCCCATCACGAGGAGGGCCCCGGCCAGAACGAGATCGATTTCCGCTATTCCGACGCTCTCACCGCCGCCGGCAACTCCATGACCTTCCAGCGCGTGGTCAAGACCGTCGCCCACAGGAACGGCCTCTGCGCCGACTTCTCTCCGAAGCCCATAGAATACGCCCCGGGAAACGGCTTCCATATCAACATGTCCATAAAGCCCTTCGACGAGAGCGAAAAGTTCTCCCAGATGATCGCCGGCATACTGGCGAACGTCCGGGCCATGACCCTTTTCCTCAATCCGACGGAGGATTCCTACAGGAGGCTCGGGCGCAACAAGGCCCCCGGCTTCGTCTCCTGGTCAGCTGAGAACCGCTCCCAGCTCGTCCGCATCCCGGCCGCGGCCGGCGAATACCGCAGGGCGGAGCTCCGTTCTCCCGATCCGTGCGCGAACCCGTATCTGGCGTTCGCTCTTCTGATATACGCAGGTCTGGACGGCATCGACAGGAAACTGCAGCTGCCCCCGGCCGCCGACATAAACTTCTACAAGGCCGACAAGGATACTCTCGCTGGATTCGAAAAACTGCCCGAGAGCTACGCGGAGGCCTGCAGAGCGGCTGCCGAAAGCGGTTTCATCGCCGAACATATCCCGGCGGAGATCCTGGACATCTACTGCGGCAGATAAGGAAGGCATCGGAATCGGAGAACAGGAGCGTTAGCGTTTATGGACCTGAAAGAGCGTGTGTACAGCGTTCTCGTCGTGTCTGCGGCTGAAAAACTGAATACTGCTCTTTCCTCCTTCCTGAACGGGTCCCGATACAGCCCCGTCCGGTTCGTTTCGAACGTCAGCGCGGCAAAGAGGGCGTGGAACGAGCAGCCCTACGACTATATAATCATCAACTCCCCCCTTCCCGACGACGCCGGCATAAGGTTCGCTATCGACATGTCGGCCTCGAAAGGCACCGTCGTCCTGCTCCTCGTGCGCGCCGAGCTCTACGAGGACGTCTGCACCAAGGTGGTGGAGCACGGCGTCTTCACTCTCTCCAAGCCGCTGACCGGTTCCATCATGCTGCTGGCCCTGGGCTGGATGCAGAGCGCCAGGGAACGTCTGCGCAAACTGGAGCAGAAGACTCTCTCCGTGGAGGAGAAGATGGAGGAGATCCGCACCGTGAACCGCGCCAAATGGCTCCTCATCTCCAGACTCAACATGGACGAGCCCCAGGCTCACAGGTATATTGAGAAGCAGGCCATGGACCGCTGCGTCTCCAAGCGCGTGGTGGCGGAGGAGATAATAAGGGCCTACGCCTGACGCGCCGCTTCCCGTAAAAAAAATCAAGTCCCTGAGATCGTTTGGATCTCAGGGACTTTTCTTATGTCAGGATTCTTTCAGGACAGGAACTCCGCGACCGCGACGGCTGTAAAGAGCTGCTGCTCCTCCCTGCTCATATACGGCTCACCGTCGCCTTTCTGCATCCCGTAGTTTCCGAAATACGAGTGGCAGCCGCCGTCGATAACGGTCTCGCTTGAGTCCGCGGGCAGATTGGCCCGGTTCTTCTCGTAGGCCGCTGTGCTGAGTACCCCGTCCTCGGTGCCGTATATGCTGAGGGCATCTATGCCTTTGTCCGTCAGATCGGCCGTCGAGTACGACGCCAGCAGCACCAGTGCGTCCACGCTGCCGGGATGGCCGGCGGCGTAGGAAGCCGCCATGACGCCGCCCAGCGAGTGTCCTCCCACGGCCCATCTCGAAACGGCCGGATACTCGTCCGCGACGCCCTCCGCCGCGTTCCTGTCCAGGACCGCCAGGTTCAGGGGCATCTTCAGGAGCACGCAGAGTATCCCCTCCTGCGCCAGTTTCTCCATAAGGGGCGCGTAGGCGGTGTACTCCACCTTTCCTCCGGGATAGAAGATGAGTCCTGCCTTCGGTTCCTCCGGTATGAACGCTATCTTCCCTTTGCTTGTTTCCGTCATAATGCCCGGGGCGGGCGTTTCGAGGCAGGCCCGGGCGCTCTCGTCCGCATGATAGTAATCAGCAGTATACACTGCGGCAGCGGCGGCCAGCAGGACCAGCAGGATGAGGACGATCCGCAGGACCCGTCTCAGCCGCGGGCGTTTCGCTTCCCTGTGTCCAGTCACTTCATCATCCTCCGGTCATCTGCAGGAGAAGACGAATCTCTCGAATACCTCTCTCGCGGTCTCTTCGCCGAAGAGCTTTTTGAACTGGTCCACCGCGGGGCCGCCGTTTCTGAACAGGCCGTCCACGTACTGGGCTGTCTTTGCTTTCTTGACGGCGGGATCGGCCGGGGTCGCGCGCTTTGCGTTGTCCAGATAGGCAGCGAGGTATTCCGCCGTTATCTCCTCCTTCAGCGCTTTCAGTCTCTTGTCTGTCGCGCCCAGGGTGAAGTCGTAGCGGATCCCGTCGTACCAGCGGCTCTCCGTCTCATACTTCGGCAGATACGAGTACCGCATCTTGACCTGCCTGTACTTTACGGCGGACACGTCGTCCAGAGGATCGATCATGTTGTCGTAGAACTCCTCCAGCAGGGTGCACTTTCCCGCCGCCTTTATGAAGTCCATGCTGAAAAGCGGAAGGTCCTTCTCCTCGGCGGTCAGGATGACGCTCTCCATCTGCATGAGGCCGAGCATCGCCTTCATGTCTATGACGCTCATGGAGCCCAGGCCCTCTACATCGTAGGAGGAGATCCGGAATGTCATCCCGGACTTCTTAAGGACGCCGTATCTGCCCGTGTCCCTCTCCTTCACCGTGTAGTCACGGCCAAGCTCACTGATTATAAGATCCTTCATACTGTACCTCCTGGGGCTCCTGGGGCGCCGGCGTCTCCTTCTGCTTCTGCACGAGCATCACCGAAGCGACCAGCAGGGCTCCTTCGCCCAGGACGTTGACTATCTCCGCGATCCAGTTGAGGACCGGCTTCGTGAAATCACGGGAGGACAGATATCCCATCGCGAGCATGAGCACGAACGCGACGCCGAAGAGTATCGCCGCGGTCTTTTTCTTCTGGCGCGCAGCCGTCAGGGCGAGTCCTCCGCATAGGCCCAGGCTTCCGAGGACCATCAGGACCACGAATATCATGGTGCCCGGGAACACCGCGGGGACCGCCGCCGCGTAGAGCGCTTCGGCCTTCTTCCCCTGCGGGAAGATTATGAGCGCGGCTATGGCTATGCCGGCGAGGAGGAACCCGATGGCCTGCATCGGGAAGAAGCTCTGGTTGAGGCGTTCGAAATCACAGACGCCCGCGGCGTAGAGCAGTTTCCACACCGCCTTCATGATCCCTGCGCAGACGATCATTATCGTTCCGGCGGAGAACAGGGCGAAGGCGCCCTTGCTGGCTCTGGGGTACACCCATCTCTGCAGGATAACGGCCGCCGCCAGGAACAGGACGACGGGGACAAAGTCCACTATTGCCATCGGGATGCTCATCATTTTTCCCCCTTCTCTTCTTTGACGAGATGGTAGACCGGTACGAAGGGGATCAGAATGGGCGTCTTCGCCACGTATTCCCTGTACTCCTCCATCCCGCCGTAATTCTTGTTCTGACGTTTTTCAAGGCGCTGGGCGCCGTTGACCATGATGTAGAATATGCAGACGTAGCCCAGGGCCGCGATGAGCCACTGCCAGCCTCTGAGGATGCTCCAGCCGGATACGAACACGCCTGTCCAGAAAACGATCTCGCCGAAATAGTTCGGGCAGCGGCAGAGTTTATAGAGCCCGTTCATGGCCGGCCTGTGGGGATCGATCTTCTTGGAGGCGCTCTTCTGCCTGTCGGCCGTCGCTTCGAGGATCATGCCCGCGGCCATCAGCACGGCGCCGATCCACGCGGTCGCCTGGCCTCCTCCGGGCGCGGTCGCCTCCCTGTACCAGACCGGCGAGGTCTGCATGACGTAGAGGATGGCCACGGAGATCCAGATGGTTACCTTCACGGGCATGGGAACCGGCTTCTCGGTCTGGGACTCCAGCGTCTTTTTATACGCGGCGCTCTTGAGCTCACGGACGAGCAGGAACCCGCCCAGACGGACGCCGTAGATGATCAGCAGGACGCAGAGGACGGCCATGATCACGGTCAGGTCTCCCCGGGCGATCGCTATGACCAGGATAGTCACTCCGATCCCCGCGACGGCGAGGCCGTAGCCCACCGACAGGAACCAGATGAATTTGTAGAAACCGACGGCGCTGATGACGGCCGCGACCACCAGCAGCACCCATGTAAGCGCAGGAAATACCATGACGTCTTCCCTCCCGTCCTTACTTCTTGTAGCAGTTCTTTATGTACTCCGCGAAGCTGTGCTCGCCGACCTTGGTGTCGCCGACCATCTCTTCGGTGAGCGTCCACTTGGAGAACTTGATGATGGCGTCCTTGCCGTTCTTTTTCAGCTTGTTGACCCAGGCGAGAACGTCGAAGAGCCAAGTGGGCGCGCGGCTGATGACAGGCTCCTTGCCCGCCGCCTCGAAGAACATGTTCGCCAGTTCTTCGTAGGAATAAGTCTCCTTGCCGCCCACGTCGTAGGTCTTGTTCTCGTCCAGCATGTGCTCTACGATGAAGTCCGCGAAATCAGGAGTGTCCACCACGTTCGCGTGGACCTCGTCCTTGCCCAGGAGAGTGACCTTTCCCTTCTCGACCATGGGCATGAACACCTTGGCTATGTCGTAGAAGTATCCGGTGGGACGGAAGATGACCCAGGTCATGCCGCTCTGCTTGAGGTACTCCTCGAGTTTTGCCTTAGCGTCCAGCATGGGTACCTTCGGCGCCTTGTCCGCCTTCAGGACGGAGATGTACGCGAAGTTCTTCACTCCCGCGGCGACGGCCTCGTCGACCAGGTTCTTGTTTGCGCCCCAGTCTATGTCATAGTTCGTGAGCGTGGCGCTGGTCTTCGTGAGACCTACGGTGGTGATGACCACGTCGGCTCCGTCGCAGAGGCCCTTCAGGGACTCTCTGTCCGTCATATCCACCTTTACGGGGGTGAATCCCTCGCAGCCCTCGATCTCACGTGTCACCATGTCGGCTGCCTTTACTTCGTGTCCGGCTCTCACCAGCGAGCGCAGTATGTCCTCGCCCAGATGTCCGAAAGCGCCTGCCAATACGACTTTCATTTTCTCATCCTCCTGTTTTTGATCGGCTCCGCGCCGTTATTTCTTGCTTTTCTCTTTGGAACGCTTGTCGTTTATGATATCCATGTGCTCCGCCGTTATCAGGGTCACGCCGTTCTCCTTCGCCCAGGAGACGCATCCCTTCAGGGCTATGGGCAGGAATATGCGGGGCACGTTAACCAGCTTCGCGCAGGCCTCCTCGGTGAACTTGACATCCGGATCGATGCGGTCCGCCGCGTACTGCACGCTGCTCACCGTGGTGGCGCGCATCGGAAGGAGTTCGGGTATCGCTCCTCTGAGCTTTCCGAAGCCCGGGAACCTGGTGTACCAGAAGTTCTTGGAATCCCTGTAGCCGTAATCCACCGGCACGCTGGGGAAATCCTTCGCTTTTACGCCGTTTATGATGGCGTTGTAGTATTTCTCCTTCATGAGGATCTTGTCCACGCGAAGGATGAAGGTTGCGCCGAACTTTGACGTGATGCCGTTGAAGTCGTGATAGGGCGGTTCGTATCCCTCCAGCTGTCCGGGTTCGTCCCTGTCCGCTCCGTCCAGTTCTCTCATCCAGGTGCACTCGATGACCTGGAAAGCCTCCTGCACCACGAGGGGACGCGGTCCGCCGTCCTCGAAGATGCCGGGCTCCAGGGTGAACTTGCAGCCCTTCATCTTCTCAGCTGGGGTGTCGCCGGGCCATCCGAGGCGCACGCACTCCTTGAAGTACTTTCTGTCGTCGGGTATGAAGTTGATGGCGCATTTGCCAGTCCTGAGGATGTGCTGGGCCGTATTGGACGAGTTCCTGCAGTTGAGGAGCATGGCGTAGTAGTCCTTGCCGGCAACGTAGTACGGCTGGACGAGGCTGTAGGGGCCGAGGCTCGTGGAGCCGTCGGCCGCGAGGGTGCTGATGAGCACCGTCGGCATGGGGAAAAACAGGGACGTCTGATAGAAATTATCCACTATCCGCAGATCTTTGAAACTGCTCATGATACCTCCAAATTAACAGCGCCTCGGCGCTGGGATCTACTTTGACATATCTCTAACCGAGTATCTTTCTGACGGCGGGCTCCATGTCCCCGTAGGCGCTGTTTCCGTCGGATCCGAACCTGAGTACGAGTTCGGCCAGAAATGCCGCCCGCCAGGGCTCGGTCTCCGCCTCTTCCGGCGTCATTGCGGCGCGGATGTATCCCGCCAGCTGCTCCACCAGCACGGAGTGATATCTCCTGCGCATGGGAGCTGCGCTCCCCTCGGTTTCGTACTGGGCCCACGAGAGCTCGTAGGTCTCCGTGAAGCGGCGCACCATGCCGTAAAGGGCCCGCACGGTCTCTTCCGCCGAGCGGCCGTCTCCCTCTCCGATATCCCGGGTCAGTTCCTGCCAGTCCTCCAGCATCACGCAGGCGGCCAGATCCTCTTTCGAGGGAAAATAGTTGTATATGGTCGCGGGTGCTATCCCGAGTGCTTTGGCCACCCTGCGCACGGTCATGGCGGCGTAGCCCTCCCGGGCCAGCACTTCCCTGGCTTCGGCGATGGCCCGCTCTCTGACGTTTTCGATGATCTTCGGCATGTGCTCACCTTTTTATGAACATGTTTATAAAAACATTATATGAGGGGCGTGAGAGTTTGTCAATCGCTGTTTTGAAACATAGGATGCGCTTTCGGACTGTCCCCTTCTCCAGAGTGCCGAAAACGCTTGCAATGCAACGGATAAGGATTATAATGATTGTGTATATACTTGCGTTTTCATCCCCGGCGGAAACAGTAATCGTTCAAGTTAGGAGCTGTATATATATGCTTAAGGATTACGCGCGTCCCGACGACGGTCTGGACAAGGAATCGAGAAAGGCTGAGACCAAGCGCCTCCAGAAACTTCTGACCGCGCAGCAGGTGACCATCCGCGAGGCGAAACTGCCTGTCGTGGTGCTGGTGGAAGGCTGGGCCGCCTCCGGCAAGGGAAGGCTCATAAACCTTCTCATCAGCGAGATCGACCCCCGTTTCTCCGGCGTATTCTGCGGAGAGGCCCGGACGGTTGACGCCCACAGGTATCCCTTCCTCTACCCCTACTTCTGCGCGCTGCCCGAAGACGGCAAGTTCCTGTTCATGGACGCCGGCTGGATGGAGGCCGCCGTTCGGGAAAGATGCACCAAGGAGATCGGCGAAGACATGTTCCGGCGCCGGATAGAGTCCGTCAACAGGTTCGAGCGTCAGCTCCGTGACAACGGATATCTCGTCCTCAAGTTCTTTGTGAACATCTCAAAGGATGAGCAGCGCAGCCGCCAGGACGAGCTGAAGTCAGACAGCGACACCAGCTGGCGCGTTTCCGAGTACGACGAGTATCAGAACGATCATTACACGAGGTTCCGCGACGCCTACGACGAGTTCATGGAAGAGACCGGCGGGATATTCCCGTGGCACGTTCTGGACGGCACCAAATTCGGAAAGCTCAGCTACGACGCATACCGTCTCCTCACCGAGACCGTGGAAGCAGGCGTGGCGGCGGGCAGGTATCACGGCAAGGCTTTCGACGAGTACTTCCCGATGCACGAGACCCCGCGTCTGGAAGACGTGGATCTCTCCGTCAGGATGGACAGGGACGAATACGACAAGGAACTCAAGGAGCTCCAGGACAGGATATCCGAGCTCCACAACAGGATATACAGGAAACGCATCCCCGTGGTCGTCTGCTACGAGGGCTGGGACGCCGCCGGCAAGGGCGGCAACATCCGCAGGCTGGCGTACCCGCTGGATCCCCGCGGTTTCGACACCTTCCCCATCGCCTCCCCCGAGCCCCACGAGCTTGCGCGCCATTACCTCTGGCGCTTCTGGAGGCGCATCCCCCGTACCGGCCATGTGGCCATCTTCGACCGCACCTGGTCCGGCCGGGTCATGGTGGAGCGCATCGAGGGCTTCTGCACGGAGGACGACTGGAAGCGGGCATACAACGAGATAAACGAATTCGAATCTGAACTTCACGACTGGGGCGCCGTCATACTGAAATTCTGGATACACATCGACCAGGAGACCCAGCTTCAGCGCTTCAACGACAGGCAGAACGAGCCCTCCAAGCAGTGGAAGATAACCGAAGAGGACTGGCGCAACCGTGAGAAGTGGCCCCTGTACGAGGAGGCCGTCTCGGAGATGCTGGAAAAGACATCCACCGAATTCGCCCCCTGGCATATAATCGAATCGAACGACAAACTTTACGCGCGCATAAAGACGCTGCGCATCGTGGTGGACGCTTTTGAACGCGCCATCAAAGAAAGGGACGACTGATCATACCATGGACGATACGGACAACATCCTTCAGGAAGATCTGACCGAAGAGATCGCTCTGCCTGACGAAGAGGAGCTTGAAGTCGCAGAGGAGCCGGCCGCCGAAGAGGCTTATCCGCCCCCTGTCGGTCCAGCATGCTTCATGGACCGGGAGCTGAGCTGGCTCCAGTTCAATCTCCGGGTCCTGATGGAAGCGGGGGACCCCTCCGTTCCCCTCCTTGAACGGCTCAAATTCCTGGCTATCTATCAGAGCAACCTGGACGAGTTCTTCATGGTCCGCGTGGGCGCTCTGCTCCACAGGAGCATCCTGCTCCCCAACTATACGGATTCGAAGACGGGCTGGAACACCCAGACCCAGCTCAAGAAGATCATCCGCGAGGTCCAGCAGCAGCAGGTCACAGAAGAGGCTCTTTACAAGAAGCTCGTGCAGGATCTGAAGGCCGCGGATATAGAGCTCGTGGACTTCAGGCGCATCTCCAAGGTGGATGAGAGCATGGCCCGGAAATTCTTCGCCGAGGCCAGGCACCTGCTGTCTCCCCGCATAGTCGACGCCGAGCATCCGATGCCCTTCCTGGACAACCGCGAGGATTACGTGGCTGTACTGCTGAAAAAGCGCGAGAAGACCGATCTCGGTCTCGTCTATCTGTCCCGTCTGCCCGCCTACCGGGTATACGAAGTCGACGGCAAGCAGAAGGTCATCCTGACCGACGCGATGGTGCGCCATTTCGCTCCCCTGCTCTTCAAGAAATACGACGTCAAGAGCACCTGCGTTATCCGAGTCACGCGCAACGCCGACGTATTCATAGACGAGAACTCCCGGGCCGAAGACGACGACTTCCGTCTCAGCATGGAAAAACTTCTCCGTAAGCGCAAGAGGATGCAGATCGTCCGCCTTCAGATACAGGGCCGAGCGGACAGGCGTCTCATCGAGCTCCTGCAGAAGCATACTAAAGTGCCCGAGCGGCAGATATTCCATACTTCAGCTCCCTTCAAACGCGGCTTCGGAAGCGCCCTGACGGCAGCGCCCGGCATGAAGTATCCCGAGCGCCACAGCGTCCGCACCGTCCAGCTGCGCAAGGGCGACTATTTCCGCTATCTTGCAAAGAAAGACATACTTCTCAGCTTCCCGTATCAGAGCATGACCCCGTTCATCGAGATGCTGTACGAAGCGGCCGACGACCCCGAAGTCGTATCCATCCGAATAACTCTCTACCGTCTTGCCGCCAGCAGCAAACTTGCCGCTGCGCTGGCCTACGCGGCGGATCAGGGCAAAGACGTTCTGTGCCTTCTCGAGCTCCGGGCCCGTTTCGACGAGAAGAACAACATAGAC
>JAFZSD010000083.1 GCA_017619535.1 Oscillospiraceae bacterium
AAAGGCAAGACCGAGATTGCCGCCTCGCTGATGCGGAACGGGAAACGGGTCGGCCTGACCAAGGCTACGGTGAATGTGCTGCGTGCGGTGAACAAGGTGACGCTGAACACCAGCAAACTATCCGTATATGATCCGGACGATCTTGCTGATGATGCCGGCCGCGACGCCTATGACAAGGTATATGACGATCGCGGTAAGGAAACTTTTGGTGTCGTTAGCGGTAAAGGAGAGCGGGAAAAGGTTCTTTAAAGTGTTCATTTCAGTACCTCCGTTTGATTTTCCTGCTGTCATACCATGAGTTCGCAGATGAGTTCCGAGAAACGCGCGGTGTCCTGAAGCTGCAGGCCTGCTATGAGCTGGGCCTGACCGTACAGGAGCTCCGCGTATTTTTTCGCCTTGTCCTTGTCCGAGGAATAGGCGTCCCTGAGAGCGGCGAAGATCGGATGATCGGCGTTGAGTTCGAGGACGCGTTCTGCTTTGGGCTTCTGGCCGACTCCGTCGGGCATCGCGGCAAAATACTTTTCCATCTCGAATGTAACGGGCCCCTGGGTCGTCAGACATACGGGGCGGGAGACGAGCTTATGCGACAGCCGGACGGCAGCCACGGCGCCTCCGAGAGATTCTTTCACGAAATCGAGCACCTCGCGGTTCTCGGCCTCTTTCCGCTCGGTCTCGGCCTTCTCTTCTGCGGACTCGAGCTCGAGGTCGTCGGAGTCGACGAGACGGAACTGCTTGTCGGCGTATGAGCCGAGCATGCGTATGAGCGTCTCGTCCATCTCATTCGTGAGGAAGAGGATGTCATAGCCCTTTGCAAGCACGGGTTCGGCCTGAGGAAGGGCTTTGAGGTCTTCGACGCTTTTGCCGCAGACGGCGTAGATGTACTTCTGGGCGTCGGGCATGGCGTCGGCATACTTCTTGAGGGTGATGTTCTTTTCCACGTTGGCTGAATAGAACATCAGCAGATCGCGCAGAGACTCGTTCTTGGAGCCGTATGCGTTGAGGATGCCGTACTTCAGCTGCGGCGAGAAAGCCGCATAGAACTTCTCGTATTTTTCGGGCTCGTGCTCCTGCAGACGCAGCAGTTCGGCGCGGACCTTCTTCTCGATGTTCTGGGAGATGACCTTCAGCTGACGGTCGTGCTGGAGCAGTTCTCTCGAGATGTTGAGGGAAAGATCGGGCGAGTCGACTACGCCCCGCACGAAGCGGAAGTACTCCGGCAGGATCTCGTCGCAGTGCTCCATTATCATGACGCCGGAGGAATAGAGCTGCAGGCCGGCCTTGTAATCGCGGGAGTAGTAACCGTAGGGCGCGACCGACGGTATGAACAGCAGAGCCTTGAAGCTCACCGTGCCCTCTGCGGCGATGCGGATGACGGCCGCCGGAGCCTCCGGATCCATGAATTTCTCCCGATAGAAGTTTTCGCAGTCCTCGTCCGAGACCTCGCTTTTCGGCCGCTGCCAGATCGGGACGCGGCTGTTCACCGTTTCGGTCTCCTTGTAATCCTCCCAGTCCTTCTTTTTCGCGCCTTTTTCGTCGACCTCGCCTGTTTCGACGAGGCGGCTTCTGGTGACTTCCATCATGATCGGCCAGCGAACGTAGTCGGAGTATTTTTTGATGAGCTCGTGGAGAGTGTACTCTTCCAGATAGAGGCTGTAGTTCTCCTCGGGGGTGTCGTCCTTGAGTTCGATGATGACGTCGGTGCCGGCAGCATCCCTGCTGCAGGGAGCGATCTTATAGCCGTCCGCGCCTTCGGAGACCCACTCGTTGGCGTCTTCTTCGCCGAACGCGCGGGAGATGACGGTAACGCGCTTCGCCACCATGAAAGCGGAATAGAAGCCAACGCCGAACTGGCCAATGATGTCTATATCCTCAGACGGCTCGTTTTCGCTCTTGAAACGGAAAGAACCGCTGCTGGCGATCACGCCGAGGTTGTCTTCGAGCTCCTTTGCAGTCATGCCGATGCCGTTATCGGATACTGTGAGCGTGCGCTTTTCCTTGTCTGCCTGGACGGTGATCTTGAAATCATCCCGCGTGAGGCCGACGGAATCATCGGTAAGGGAGCGGTAGCAGAGCTTGTCTATCGCGTCTGACGCGTTGGATATTATTTCACGGAGAAATATCTCCTTGTGGGTGTATATGGAGTTGACCATAAGGTCGAGCAGGCGTTTGGATTCCGCCTTGAACTGTTTTTTAGCCATTGTAATATGCCTCCGGATGTTGTGATAAACTGCGGTAAACGTAGTTTTAGCACTCAGCGCTCCTGAGTGCTAAATGAAGTGTACCACCCTGCTGCGGAGTTGTCAACAAAAGCGAAAAAAGTTTACATTTCCGAAAGAAAAGCGGCGCGGGACGTCATACGCCCGGCGCCGCAGAAAAACATGTCGACGGTCAGAGCTCGTTTCCGAGACGCCGGAGCACGTCGGTGAAATACTCCGGCAGCTCGGTGTCGAGGACGATCTTCTCACCCGTACGGGGGTGGATGAATTTCAGGGTCTTCGCGTGAAGGCACTGTCCGGACAGTCCCTTTTCCGGCTTCTTGCGCCCGTAGACCAGATCGCCCAGGAGCGGATGGCCTATGTAGGCCATGTGAACGCGTATCTGATGCGTTCGGCCGGTCTCAAGGATGCAGCGGACGTGAGTATAGCCGTTATAGCGGCCTATCACTTCGTAACGGGTCCTGGCGGGTCGGGAGTTCCTGTCTGTAACGGCCTGCCGTTTTCTGTCCGTCGGGTGGCGGCCGATAGGGGCGTCGATGACGCCGGAGTCGTCTCTCAGGGAGCCGCAGACAACCGCCTCGTATATACGGGACAGGCTCCGGTCGGACAGCTGCGCCGACAGAGACGCGTGGGCGAAGTCGTTTTTCGCGGCTATGATAAGGCCCGAGGTGTCCTTGTCTATGCGGTGCACGATCCCGGGACGCAGCTCGCCCCCTATGCCGGAGAGCGAATCTCCGCAGTGATGCAGGAGCGCGTTCACGAGCGTGCCGTCCGCGTGCCCAGGCGCCGGATGCACTACCATCCCGCGGGGCTTGTTGACGACTATGACGTCGCCGTCTTCATAGACGACGTCCAGCGGTATGTCCTGGGGTACGGCCGCGGTCGCCTCCGGATCGGGGAGGTCCACGAAAAAGACCTCGCCTTCGCTCACCAGGCGGCTCTTCTGAACGGGGGCGCCGTCGGGAGCGGTCACAAAACCGCCGCTCAAAAGCTTCTGAGCGGCGCTTCTGCTGATGTCCGGTACGGAGGCCGCAAGAAGAACGTCCAGCCGCATGCCGCCGGAAGCGGCCTCAATCGTCACTCGGCGCATCGTCTTCCTCCGGGTCCGCGCTGTCCGGGGACAGTCCGTAATCGTCGTCGGCAAACGGGAGAAAACCTTCGTCCTCCGGGTGTTCCGCTTCTGTGCCGTCCTCGGAAAGCAGGCGGTTGAGCTCGTATTCCGTCAGGACGTGGGTATCGGTCAGATCCCCGTCTTCCGGTTTGAATATCTCCGCCATCGGGACGCTTTTCTTTTTGCCGGATCTGTCTTTTCTTGTGGAGTATACGATATAGTAGATACAGAACAGCGCGCCGCACACGGAGATGAACATATCCGCGACGTTGAATACGGCGTAGTTCATGAATTCGACCTCGAACATGTCGACGACGTATCCCAGCGCCGCGCGGTCGATGAGATTGCCCACGGCGCCGCCCAGCACGCAGGCCAGCATGACGCGGCCGAACGTGCCGATCTTCATCTTGACTATAAGGATGATGATGAGCACGGAAGCGAGCGCGGATATTATAGTCAGCAGCCAGGTGTACTCCGTAAGGATAGAATGCGCCGCGCCGGTGTTCCTGACGTATGTCAGGTGGATGATCCCGGGGATGAGCGGAAGCTGACCGCCCAGCGCGAGCTTTATCGTCACGAAGTATTTCATCGCCTGGTCGGCTATGACGATGAGGATCGAAATGATGAAAAACAGCATCGTATTACCTCGTACAGGGTTTATCCAAAGGCTGCTCTCTTTTTGCGGAGAGCAGCCTTTGTGTTCTTGTTATTCGGAAACTGCGGCGGCGCATCGCGGGCAGAGCTCGGGATGTTCCGGATCTTCGCCGACACGCTCGTCGTGGGTCCAGCAGCGCACGCACTTCGGTGCGGCGCTCGGTGCTACGGCGACGGTCACGCCCGGGAAGTCCGCACCTGCCATACCGTCGACCGGAGCGTCGGAGACGGTCACCTTCGACACGATGAAGAGCGTCGGGAGGAAATCCCTGTCCATGCCTGCAAAGGCTTTCGCGCCCTCGCCGTCGAAGGAGAGCGTGACCTCGGCGTCGAGCGGCTTGCCGATCGTTTTCTCGCCGCGGGCCAGCTCCAGAGCCTTGTTGACGTCGGAACGGAGCCTCATGTAGCCGTCCCAGAGCGCCTCGCGTTCATCGTCGAACTTCCAGGCGGGATCGGCGTTCTTTATGTCGTTGAGCATCACGTGTTCAGGGTCGGCCGACTTGTCATGCGGCATGCAGAGCCAGATCTCATTCGCGGTAAAAGCGAGGATCGGAGCCAGCAGACGCACGATGGCGTCAAGTATCGTATACATGACGGTCTGGCACGAGCGCCGGAGGACGCTGTCGCGTTTTTCGCAGTACAGGCGGTCCTTGACTATATCGAGATAGAAGTTGGACATCTCCACGACGCAGAAATTGTGTATCGCGTAGGTGACGGTGTGGAACTCGTATCTTTCGTAGGCGGCGATGCATTTCTCGACGAGGACTGCGAGCCTCGAAAGAGCCCACTTGTCTAGTTCGGTCATGTCATCGTATGCCGTCGGCGCATCCGGATCGAACCCGTCGAGGTTGCCGAGAATGAAGCGCGCCGTGTTGCGTATCTTGAGATACTTGTCGGAGAGCTGCTTGAAGATGGCGTCGGAGCAGCGCATGTCGACGCGGTAGTCAGAGGACGCGCACCAGAGACGGATGAGGTCGGCGCCGTACTTCGGAATGATGTCGTCGGGAGCGATCCCGTTGCCGAGAGATTTGTGCATGGCCTTGCCCTCGCCGTCGACGGTCCAGCCGTGGGTCAGGACGGTGCGGTAGGGCGCTCCGCCTTTGACGGCCACTGCGGTCAGGAGAGAAGACTGGAACCAGCCTCTGTACTGGTCTCCGCCCTCGAGGTAGAGGTCGCTGGGCCAGACGCCCGGGGCGTCGAGTTCCATGGAGCATATATGTGTCGAGCCGGAATCGAACCAGCCGTCGAGTGTGTCGGTCTCTTTGGTAAAGTGGACGCCGCCGCAGTGCGGGCAGACGAATCCGTCCGGAAGGAGGTCTTCCGCATCTAGCTCGAACCAGGCGTTAGAGCCGCGCTCGCCGAATATGGCGGACACAGAGGCGATGGTTTCCTTCGTGCAGACGGGCTTTCCGCAGTCTTCGCAGTAGAACACGGGGATCGGGAGACCCCAGTGGCGCTGGCGGGAGATACACCAGTCGGCGCGCTCGCGGATCATGGAGATGATGCGGTCGTGGCCCCAGTCGGGGAGCCACTGGACGCCGTCGCAGGCGCTGACCGCTTCGTCGCGGAACGCCTCGACGGAGCAGAACCACTGGTCTGTCGCGCGGAATATAACGGGCTTCTTGCAGCGCCAGCAGTGCGGGTAGGAGTGGGTGATGTCCTCGCTCGCGAGGATGGCGCCGTTTGCCTTGAGATCGGCGAAGATCGGCTCGTGCGCCTTGAGGACGCTGAGCCCCTCGTATTTGCCGGCGTCGGCGGTGAAGCGTCCGCTGGCGTCGACGTTCACGACCATGTCGCGTCCGGCCTTTATCTGCGGGTATTTCTGGCAGATCACAAAGTCGTCGGCGCCGTAGGCGGGAGCCGTGTGTACGCAGCCGGTACCGGTGTCGAGCGTTACGTGCTCGCCGACTATGACGAGCGACGTCTGGTCGAAGAGCGGATGGCGTGCGGTCATGAACTCGAGCTCCTCGCCCTTGAAGACGGCGAGAGTCTCGTCTATCGTGAGGCCGGCCTGCTTGAGGGCGGACTCGGCGAGTTCCTTCGCCATAACGTAGACCTCGCCGTTCGAGGCCTTTATGAGCGAATAGTCATATACCGGATGGAGACAGATGGCGAGGTTGCCCGGGATGGTCCACGTAGTCGTCGTCCAGATGACGAAGTAGATGTTGTCAAGCGGAGCGTAGGGCGCGAATTTGCCCAGGTCGTCTTCGACGCGGAATTTGACGTAGATGGTCGTTACGGGGTCGTCCGCGTACTCGATCTCCGCCTCGGCGAGGGCGGTCTCGTCGTTCGGACACCAGTAGACGGGCTTCTTGCCCTTGTAGATGTAGCCCTTCTCGAACATCTCGCCGAAGATCTTGACTTCCTCGGCTTCGAACTTCGGGTCCATGGTGAGGTACGGTCTGTCCCAGTCTCCGAGCACGCCGAGACGCTTGAACTCATCGCGCTGGATGCTGACGAAGTTCTGAGCGAATTCGTGGCAGGCGTTGCGGAATTCAGGTATGGACATGCTCTTCCTGTTCAGTTTCTGCTGCTTTATGATGGCGGACTCTATCGGCATGCCGTGGTTGTCCCAGCCGGGAGTGTACGGCGCGCGGTAACCCGTCATGTTCTTGTAACGGACGATGAAGTCCTTCAGGCACTTGTTGAGAGCATGGCCCATATGTAGATGGCCGTTCGAGAACGGAGGACCGTCGTGGAGTATGAACGCCGGACGTCCTTCGTTCTTTTTGAGGATCTTCTCGTAGAGACCGATGTCATACCACTCTTTCAGCATGTCGGGTTCCCTTTTCGGGAGGCCTGCACGCATCGGGAAGTCGGTTTTCGGCAGATTGATCGTGGAGTTGTAATCCTGAGACATAACTTATTCCTCTTTCCGGTTCACTTTATCCTGCGCAGGCGCGTCGCCCTGCGCAATAAAGGGCAAAACGGGCCGTCATGGAAGGCCTGCTGGAAAACGCGGCGTCCAACGCCTGGGTTTTCCGCAGGAACCTTTCGAAAGGCGACCCGCTGAATAATTATTTTGCCGCTGTCAGTCAGTTGTCATCGGAATAGTTCTTTCCGAATTTGAGATTGTCGAAGTTGAATTTCGGCTTCGGTGAGAGCTCGTCGTCCTTGCCGTCGTCCGGCCAGCGCATATCGCCGGGTTTGAACGGGAAGACCTTCGTGGGCTCGTCCTCGTCGTTGTATTCCGGTTTTGCCTCCGGTTCGGGCTCGGGCTCCGGTTCCGGTTCGGGTTCCGGTTCGGGCTCGGGGTCCGGTTCCGGTTCGGGTTCCGGCTCCGGCTCGGGTTCGGGTTCCGGCTCCGGTTCGGGCTCGGGTTCGGGCTGGTCCTCGACGAGTTTGGCTACCGCGGAGTCGATCTCACGGGCCGTGTCGACGATCTGCTCTTCGCGGGTGGGTTCGGGTTCCGGCTCGGGCTCGGGAACGGGAAGATTGAGCGCGCCGATGTTGGCGAGGAAACCGGAGATCTTTTCGATCAGGCCGCGCGACTCGCTGACGAAGGAAGCGGTAGCTTCTTTTGCGGAAGAGAGACGGAACTCCTCTTCGCGGATGCGGTGCTCGGTGTCGGCTAGTTTCGTCTGCGCGTCGGCCTGAGCGCTCTCTACGATCTCAGTACTCTTTTTGCGGGCTTCGTCGACGAGTTCGTCTCCCATCTTCTGAGCGGTGAGAAGAGCCATGCGCATGGCGTCCTCGGTAGAACGGTACTCCTCGACTTTCTCTACGAGTACCTTGATCTTGCTCTTCAGTATGGCGTTTTCCTTGTACAGGAGAGAATAGTCGGCGGTCAGAGACTCGAGAAAGTCATCCACAGCGGACATGTCATATCCGCCGAATACGGCTTTGGTAAATTCTTTTTCAGAGATTTCCTGCGGTGTCAGCATATACCCAGATCCTTTCCTGTGAATTGTCTGCAGTCATAGGCGCGGGAAGCGTCAGAAGTACAGACCGTTGTTCTCAAGCTCGTCGATCAGGTCGCCCATAAGATCGACGTTGTAGGGTGTGATTATGTAGGTGTTGACAGCTACCTTCTTTATCTTGCCCTCCTGGGCGTACGCAACGCCGCTGAGGAAGTCGATGAGACGGCGGGCGATATCCTTGTTGGTCTGTTCGAGATTCAGAACGACGGTGCGCTTCTCGCGGAGGTGGTCCGCGATCTCCGCGGCGTTCTCAAAACGTTCGGGCTTGACCAGCACGACCTTGAGCTGTGTCGTCGCATGGATATTGACGACTTTATTGCTGTCGCGCTTCTCCTCGAAGCCTGCGTAGGTGTTGCGGGCCTGAGCCGGAGTCTTGGGCGTGATCGGGAGCTGTTCGGGCTCTTTGGCCGTGAAGCCCTCGAACTCCTCCTCGTCGTCGTCATAGGGGCGGGTGAGTTTTTTTATTTCGTCAAATAGTCCCATTGCGAGGTCCTCCTGTCAAAGTATGAACGATATAAACCCTGACGGCAGAAAGGAACTGCCGGAGGGCAAAATTACCATGCATACATTATCTTATTAATTCATCATTATGTCAACATCAAGCTTGTCCAAAAACCGAAAAAACGGTACAATTTCGGCCCGTCGCCGCGTTACTGGACTACTTTCCCGTCAAACAGCCCACGGGCGCTCACGATTACGGAGGCGTTGGCCGCAAGGGTGCCGTTTTCCGCCGGCCGGATCAGACAGTACTCCTCGTCGTAATCACTGATGACCTCGATATCCGTGCGCATCGCCTGGTAGCCGGCAAGGATATAGATATACGTGCCGTCGTCATCGTGGACGGCTTCTTTCGGGACCAGCAGGCCGCTCTCCTGCGCGAACACTATATCCGCTGTGAGACGGCG
This sequence comes from Oscillospiraceae bacterium, assembly GCA_017619535.1. GTDB lineage: Bacteria > Bacillota > Clostridia > Oscillospirales > Oscillospiraceae > RGIG8048. The sequence continues at coordinate 8,807 of JAFZSD010000083.1, forward strand.
GAGCCCGGAGGCTTTTTCGAGATCGCGGTCGGAGGAGAACACGACGAGCCGCATGCCGTTTGCGGCTTCGCTCACGGAAACGACGTCCATGGTCAGATCCGCGCTGAAGGTCTTGTTGAACTTGACGAGTGCCGTTCCGCCGGGAGAGAGACGCTGCGCGTCGGCGGAATTCATACGCGAGGCGAAATACCAGGTAGTGCCTGAGATCAGTTTTCCGAAGGCGCCCTGCGGGATTTCGGGACCGGAAAACAGGTCTTCGAGGTCTGACGGCTGAAGGCCTTCGAGATCGGAGGGAGCGATCCTCTCATAACCGTCAACAGCGGAGGAGAACGTCCCGCTTGAGAACACGCGGACGTCGTCCGCGTCCGAAGTCTGATCCTGGAGCGTGCGGAGCTGTTCCGTAAGCGCTGCGAGTTCGGCCTCGGGATTGCCGGAGGTGTTTCTGCTGAAGATGTTGGCGCGCACGTCCATCGCAAGCTGGTCGAGACGCTGCAGGTCGCGGTCCTCGACCGCCCGGGACAGGGATATGACGCTGGTCATAGCGTCGCCGCGGCCCATGATGGAGTTCTCGATCTGACTGATCTGGAGACGCAGCGAACGTATCTCATCCGCCAGCGCGAGAGCCTCCTCGCTGCCGTACCGCGTGGCGACGGACTGGCCGTAGGAGACATGTTCGCCGTCCGCCAGGTCCGAGGCGACATAGCCTTCGGCTGTAAGGACCGACTCGGTGCGGACGGCGTAGCCCACGGCCTCGCAGCTGTCCTCTACGGTACAGGAGACGGCGGGCGCCGTGCGCAGCGGGTCTGTTCCGGACTGGATGAGGTTCAGGCCAATATAGCATATTATCGCTATGAGAAACAGAACGGAAATGACGATGAGCAGAGTGTTGCTGCGGCGCATTTGGAAAGCTCCTTTTTCGTTTCTAATGACTGGGCCGCCGCCGTCCTGAGCAGACGGCGCGGCGCATGCTGCGGCCGGTCAGGAGACGGCGGGGGCATATCCCGCTTCTTTGAGAAATTCCGACGCGTCGGAGATGCCGGCCGGGATATCCGGTCCTTTGTTCCAGAGGATCCAGTGTACGGAAGGGTCGCGGCGCAGCCAGGAGAGCTGCCGTTTCGCATATCTCCGGGACTCGCGCTTTATCGTTTCGACGGCCTCGTCCAGGGAACAGGCGCCGGAGATATATGAGCAGAGTTCCTTGTATCCTATGGCCTGCATCGCCGTATGCTCCGCCGTAAGGCCAGAGGCGAGCAGCGAACGCACCTCGTCCTCCAGACCGCGGCTCATCATCGCGTCCACCCTGGCGTCTATACGGGCGTAAAGGTCGGACCTGTCCGCAAAGGAGAGCGCTATCCTGAAGGCGCGGTAACGCGGCGGGATCTGTCTTGAGAGTTCGTCGTGTCGGGATATGGCCTCTCCCGTTGAGAGAAGGACTTCAGACGCGCGGACGATGCGCTTCTTGTCGTTGGGGTGAAGGCGGGCGGCGGTCACGGGATCGCGCTCCGACAGCTTCCGCAGCATCTCTTCGCCGCCTATACGGTCGTATTCGGCCGAGAGAGCGGCCCTCAGTTCCGGGTCGGGCTGTTCCGCGAAATCGCGCCCGGATATGAGAGAGTCGATGTAAAGGCCCGTGCCGCCGACGATGACCGCCTGCTTTCCGCGGGAAAGAACGTCGTCCACGCATGCGGACGCGTCCGCGACGTAGCGGGCGGCAGAGTACGGACTGAACGGCGAGACACAGCCGATCATATGATGAGGAACGCCGAGAGTCTCGGCTTCGGTCGGCTTTGCAGTGCCTATGTCCATGTTTTCATATATCTGCATCGAGTCGGCGGATATGACCTCGCCGCCGAGCTTTTTCGCCAGCGCGGCGCCAAGGGAGGTCTTTCCCGTGGCGGTCGGGCCGGTTACGACGATGACGTCCCGCTCCAGGGCGGACACCTCCTCAGGTTCGTTTGAAAGTCCTGTCGAGCGCAGAATGCGTGAGCTCTACGGCTACGGGCCGGCCGTGGGGACAGTAGCGGATCTCGCCCGAGAGGACGCGCTCCGCAAGTTCGGAGAGCTCCTCCGGTTCGCTTCGCCTTCCCGCCTTGATCGCGGCCTTGCAGGCGACGCTGTGGAGTATCTCGTCGCGCCGGCGGGACGGATCGGCGGTGCCGCCGGATCTGAGCGCGGCGCAGGATTCGCCGAGCAGCGCCTCCACGTCAGACTCATCGATATACGACGGTATGCTGCGGACTGCGACGGAGGAATCCCCGAGAAGCTCGAGAGATATGCCGAACGTTTCGAACACGGACGCGTTCTCAGCAAGGAGGGCCGCGTCTTCGGGACCGGGTGAGAAAATGACGGGTGTCAGCAGCTGTTCGACCATGGTCTCGCGCTGCTGGGAACGGAGCCGGTCGAAACAGACCCTTTCATGCGCGGCGTGTTTGTCGATGAGCCAGAGGCTGTCGCCGGATTCGACGATTATATACGTATCGAGGGCCTCGCCTATGAGCCGGGCGCCTGCCGGCGCCTTCGCGGTCTTTGCAGGCCTCTGGGTATCCGGAGCGACGGCCGGGATATCCGGCATATCCAATTCTGTCTGACCGGGGCGGTACGTACCGCCGGAGACCGGCGACTGCCTGCCGCGTTTCTGAGGCGCTGCGGACCTGCCGGAGACGAAGCTGTTTATGAATTCCTCCGAGGACATCTCTTTGAAAGACGCTTTCGGTATCTTTACCGAGGCCTCGTGAGGCGGAGCCGCGTACTGCCGGCCGGCGGGGCGCGGAGAAGCTGCGCCTTTTCCTTCCGCGGCGTCCGGAGGACCGCCGAGCACTTTCATGGTGGACGGCGACACGGCGACGTCTGCGTTCTGGGCCGGACCGCGGTTCTCAAGAGCGCCGAGAGCGGCGTAGTAAACGCCGTCGAACACCTGACGCTCGTTCAGGAATTTGACCTCGGTCTTTGCGGGATGGACGTTTACGTCCACCGCGGATGGAGAGAGAGATATGTACAGGACGCACTGCGGATAGCGGCCGGTGAACAGGGTGTTTCTGTAAGCCTGTTCCAGCGCCGCCTGCAGGGTCTTGGATTTTACGAAACGTCCGTTGACGAAAAAGTACTGGCCGGTGCGGTTGCCTTTCGCAGCCGCCGGAGTCGAGACATAGCCGGTGACCGCGACGTCTCCGTCGCTGGTCCCGGCTTCAAGCATGCCGGCGGCAAAGTCTCTGCCGAAGAGAGTGTATACGCAGGAATCGACGCGGCCGTCGCCTGGAGTGTGGAATTCCTCGGCGCCGTCGCGAATATACCGGACGGACACCTCAGGATGGGACAGCGCGCAGCGGAGCGCTGCGGCTGCGACGCCGGAGCTTTCCGCCCGGTCGGTCTTCATGAATTTGAGGCGTGCCGGAGTGTTGTAGAACAGATCGCGCACGATTATGGTCGTGCCGTCCGGGCAGCCTGCAGGGTTCTTCGAGGTGACGGCGCCGCCTTCGAGAGCAAGACGCAGACCTTCGGCGCAGCCGCGTTCACGGGTGACGAGCTCCACGCGGGAGACGGAGGCGATGGCGGCCAGGGCTTCGCCGCGGAAGCCGAGCGTGCCGATGGCCTCGAGACCGCGCTCGTCGCGAAGCTTGCTCGTCGCGTGACGGAGGAAGGCGGTCTCGGCTTCGTCGGCCGGGATACCGCAGCCGTTGTCGCTGACGCGTATGAACGTCATGCCCCCGCCTTTGATCTCGACGGTGACGTCGTTCGCGCCGGCGTCTATGGAGTTTTCGATGAGTTCCTTGACCACCGATGCCGGACGCTCCACAACCTCGCCTGCGGCGATGAGGTCGGCAACGTGAGGGTCGAGCTGGATAATCTTTGCCATACCGGCTCCTTTGCTTATCTGTATTCCCTTGGAAGTCCTTTGACGTTTACGGGATCGACGTCCAGTATCGCGATGTCGCCGACGGTGCAGTCGATCTTGGTGACGTCTATGAGCGTGTGCATCATGCCGACGCTTCCGATGACGCGGGCCCGCTGCCCGTTTACTCTTGCGTAGAGCCTGCGGCGGCCGGCGAACACCCGCTCGAACAGGTTGAGCTCGGAACTGTGCCTGTCCACGCCGAAGCCGTGGTAGTAGCCCACGGAGAGGACCGCGATCTTTGTGGGTTTTTTGATAGTGACGGCATGCTCCGCTCCGATGCGGTGGCCCTTGCTGAACCAGGCGACTTCCTCAAGTCCGGCTTCGATATAGCCGACTTTGGTGAGCCCGGGGATCTTCTTCCCCGGGATGCGGCCGCAGATGGCCGTGCCGACGCGCACCGCGTCCATGTGGCCGAAGTCATACCTGAACAGAGCAGCGGAGTCGCAGGCGTGGGCGAGACCCGTCTCGTATCCGGCGTCGTTGAGTTTGTCCAGCACCTGATCGAACAGATCGAGCTGGGCGAGAGTCAGCTTCTGGCTGCGGTCCGAAGCGGAGAACGTGGTAAATATGCCGACAACGGCCAGGCTTGACATGTACTTGTAGATGGCGGCGACCTTATCGAGCTCCGTCGGGGAGAAACCGTACCGGCCGAGCCCCGTGTCGATCTTTATCTGGATCTCCGCGACGGTCTTTCGCGCCTCGGCGATGCCGTTTATCGCGACTGCGGCGTCGTATGAACCGGCGGTGCAGATGACGCCGAGGTCGATGAGCTCGGCGAGCTCGTCCGGGTCGGCAGTGGAACGGAGCATCATGATGCGCTGCTCCGTGAAGTCGTTCTTTCGGAGGAACGCCGCGTCCTTCGGGTCTGAGACTGCAAAATTGCGTATGCCCTCGTCGCGGAGGAGCTGCGCCGTCTCCAGAAGACCCATGCCGTACGCGTTCGCGCTGAGGTCGGCGTATATGGCCGCGCCATCCGCGCGCTCCTTGATGGCGCGGATGTTGCTGCGCATCGCACGGCGGTCTATCACGAGATGTTTCATTTTTCAGACCTCCTGCCGGTTTTTCGTCAGATATACATCCGGTATCAAATCATTATACAATATCCGCATTGATAATTCCACAACTAAATGATAGAATTGGCACACAGAACACAGTTCGGGAGAGATACCTTTGAGCATGCGAAAAGAGATACCGGAAGCGGAGCTCGCCCGCCAGAAAGAGATCATGGAGCGGGTGCGGTCGGTGACGGAATCGTCGCCCAGACCGATGCTGGCGTTCGTGGACACCTACGGCTGCCAGCAGAACGAGTCCGACAGCGAAAAGCTCCGCGGGATGCTTTCGGAGATGGGTTACGGCTTTACCCGGGACGAGTCCGAGGCGGACGTCGTCGTTATAAACACCTGCGCCGTCAGGGAGCATGCGGAGCAGAGGATACTCGGGAACGTGGGCGCCCTTTCCCACACAAAGCGCGCCAACAGGGAACAGATAATCGCGATGTGCGGCTGCATGGTGCAGGAACCGGGCATGGCGGAAAGGATAAAGCGATCATACCCGTACGTGGACCTGGTCTTCGGCCCCCATGTGGTGTGGCGGTTCCCGGAATACCTGGAGAGGCTCCTGCAGAAAAGAAAACGTATATTCGACACGACAGACGACGGAGGGGCCATAGCGGAGGGGCTGCCCGTCCTGCGGGACGGCAGCGTCAAGGCCTGGCTCTCGATCATGTACGGCTGCAATTATTTCTGCTCCTACTGCATCGTCCCGTACGTACGCGGCCGCGAACGGAGCCGCAGACCGGAAGACGTGCTCCGGGAGGCCCGGAGCCTCGTGGAGGCCGGGTATAAGGACATAACCCTCCTTGGACAGAACGTCAACTCCTACGGGAAAGACCTGGATGACGGAGTGGATTTCGCGGACATCATCCGCATGGTGAACGGCATCCCGGGGGATTTCCTCATCAGATTCATGACCAGCCATCCGAAGGACGCGGGAGAACGCCTTTTCGCGGCGATGGCGGAGTGCGAAAAGGCCGCGCACCACATACATCTGCCGTTCCAGGCGGGCAGCGACAGGATCCTGTCCGCTATGAACAGGCGCTATACGAAATCGGATTACCTCGAAAAGGTCAGGCTCGCCCGGAGCTACATGCCCGACGTCGTGCTGACCAGCGACGTCATAGTCGGGTTCCCCGGCGAGACGGAGGAGGATTTCAGGGAGACGATGGACGTCCTCGAACAGGTCAGGTTCGACGCCCTGTTCACGTTCATATACTCGAAACGTCTCGGAACGCCGGCGGCGGAACTCGCCGACGGCACGCCGAGGGAAGTCAAACAGGAAAGGTTCGAGCGGCTTCTGGATCTGCAGAACAGGATATCCGGCGAGAAGCACGCGGAATACGTCGGCAGAACGGTCCGGGTGCTCGTGGACGCCGAGTCGGCGGACGAGCGGGCTGATATGCTGGGCCGCACGAACGGCGGCCGGCTGGTGCATATAACAGGAAAGGCAGAGCCCGGAAGCTTTGCGGAAGTCGAGATAACTGACAGCAACACATGGGCGCTCTACGGTCACATCGTCTGAACGCGCAGAAGGGAATGACGTGATTTGGCAACGGTAAGGATATACAGAGACGGAGAGCTCCTGCGGGAGACGCAGGCGGATATCGGCGCGACGGTCTATGCCGCGGTCACGGGGGCGGGCGTGTATCTGGACGCGCCCTGCGCAGGCACGGGCCGGTGCGGCAAGTGTCTCGTAAGGCTCTCGCCTGACGGCGAAGAGGTAAAGGCGTGTACGACCGAGATCAGCGGGGACACGGACGTGTATCTGCCCGGCAACGGCGAGATGAAGATCGCCGGCAGCGGCGCGGAAGCGACGGGCCACAGCGGGCCCTACGCTGCGGCGGTGGATATAGGCACCACGACGGTCGTCGCGTATATCGTCGACATCCCATCCGGCAGGCCGGTGTCCACGGCGGCCGGAGTGAACGCCCAGCGCACCTACGGCGCCGACGTCATCAGCCGAATAGTATGCTGCGACAGGGAAGGCCATGAAAAGCTGACCGCGCTCATCCGCGGGCAGATAAGGGATCTGATCGCGCAGGCGGCTGAAAAAGCCGGCATTGCGTCCGCCGACGTAACGTATCTGTCCATCGCCGGCAATACGGTCATGCTGCACCTGTATAACGGGGATTCTCCCGTGGGCATAGGCCGCGTTCCCTTCACCCCCGTGAGCCTTTACGGGACCGAGGCCGCAGCCGGGCCCGATCTCGGCATAGCGCCGGGCGCGCCCGAGTATCTTGCGCCCTGCATACATTCCTATGTGGGCGGCGATATCACCGCGGGCATCCTGGCTTCCGGATTCTCCGGGCTGGAAGGGACATGGCTGTTCATCGACGTAGGCACCAACGGCGAGATGGCTCTCCGCAGCGGCGGCAGGATGTTCTGCTGCGCCACGGCCGCGGGGCCGGCCTTCGAGGGCGCGGAGATATCCTGCGGGATGGCGGCGGTAGAAGGCGCCGTAAACTATATCAGATTCGAGGACGGATGCCTGAAATACGACGTCGTGGGCGGCGGTGAGCCGCGCGGGATATGCGGCTCGGGCCTTCTGGACGCGCTTGCCCTGCTCCTGGACAACGGAGCGGTGGACGCGGGCGGTATGCTCCTGCCTCCCGACGAGGTCGAGGGCCCGATCGCTCAGTATATAGACGAAGACGACGACGGAGTGATATTCCGCATAAGCGGAGACGTCTGCGTCTCGGCGACAGATGTGCGCAAGCTGCAGCTCGCCAAGGCGGCGATCGCCGCCGGCATACAGACGCTGCTTTCCAAAGCGGGCGTTTCCTCCGCTCAGGGGCTGCTGCTGGCCGGCGGTTTCGGCAGCTATCTGGATCCCCGTTCGGCGGCCCGCATCGGGCTTTTCCCCGAAGACCTTCTCCCGAACGTGCGCGCTCTCGGAAACACAGCGGGTGCAGGCGCGGTAATCGCGGCGTGTTCTTCAGCGGCGAGAGCCGGCATGGAAAAGATAAGGGAAGAATGCGAATACGTCGAGCTTTCGACGGACAGGACCTTTAATGATCAGTTCGTCATGCAGATGATGTTCGAGGAGGATATGGACATATGACCCCGGATTATGAAGCTCTTATCGCCCTTGCAAAGGAATGTGGCTTCGACTGCGCCGCGCCGTTATACACGAAGGATCTCAAGTTCCGGCCGGAGGTGCGCGACATGTGCGCCGTCAACACCTGCGGCAGATACAACGCGTCGTGGTCCTGTCCGCCGGCGTGCGGAACGCTGGAGGAACTGTCGGCCAGAGCAGCCGGATACACGGAAGGGATACTCGTACAGACGGTAGGACAGCTTGAGGACAGTTTCGACTGGGAAGGCATCCAGGACGCGGCGGCCCGCCAGCGCGACAGTTTCATGAAGATGTGGGATCTGCTCGAAGAACAGTATCCCGGCCTCATGCCCATGGGCATGGGTTCGTGCACTCTGTGCGAGAAATGTTCGTATCCGGACGCGCCGTGCCGGTTCCCGAAACGCATGACGTCATCAATGGAAGCCTGCGGCCTCGTCGTCAGCGAGGTGTGCTCCAGGTGCGGAGTTCCGTACAACCACGGCCCGAACACCATAGCCTACACGGGCTGTTTCCTGCTCGTGTGACGCGGCTGAAATACTGAACGCGCCCCGATGTCTCTGTGCATCGGGGCGCGTTTTTCGCTGTCAGTTGCCCGGATCGTATTCGTCGCTATTGAGGAACTCCAGGAAGGAATTGTAGTAAGTGAAGAACCTGTGGCCGCCGTCCACGGACAGAGCGTAGTAGTAATAGTCTGTCTCCTGGGGGTACAGCGCGCCGCGTATGGACTGGAGGCCGGGGTTGCATATCGGCCCGGGCGGAAGCCCCGTATGGGTATAGGTGTTATACGGGGAGTCGTACTCGGTCGAGAAAGCGTCCCTTGAGTCACCGTTGAGAGCCATGCCGTAATAGATGGACGCGTCGATGTTTATGAAGGGAAAGTCGTCGCTTTCAAGACGGTTGTGGATAACGGACGCTATGGCGTCACGCTCGGCGTCGTATGCGGCTTCGCGCTCGATGAGAGAGGCGATTATCAGGATCTCTCTGGTCGAATAGCCCATCTCCTCAGCGCGGACTGCGAATTCGTCCGCGAACTTGTTCTTGAAGTTCGAGAGGAATTTTTCGATGACGCGCGCCGGCGTGTCGTCGAGGTAGAACCTGTAGGTATCCGGGAACAGGTATCCTTCGAGGCGGAGCTTGTCGCCCAGAGTGGTCCTGTCGAGGAAGTCGTATTCGAAATCGTAATTTGCGGCGGCTTCCCAGAGGTCGTCCTTGCTGCAGACGCCCTTTTCGTCGAGCAGATCGAAGATCTGTATGAGCGTATAGCCTTCCGGTATCGCCACATCCACTTCGACGCGTTTTCCGGTGCCCGGTATGAGGCCTATGACGAGGGCACGGTAGTCGTAGTTGGTGTTGAGGGTATAAGTACCTGCGGCCATCTCCTTGGCGCTGTCAGAGAACTTGCAGTAAAGCTTGAAGAGACGCTTGTACTTGATCATTCCGTTTTCGGAAAGGATATCCGTTATCTCCTCGACGTCGGCGCCTTCGGGAACGGTGACCGTGCGTTCGCCCGCCGGCTTGCCGAGAGCGAGCACGTCCGCCGCCGCCATCCACAGGAGCGCGGCGAGCACAAGGGAGACGCAGATTATGAACACGGCGTAGAGTATTCCGCCCAGGCAGCCGGTGCGGCGCTGGCGGCGTACTTTAAGGGGACGGTCGGTGGGCACGTCGCGGTATTCGCCGTCGAAATCGAAATCGACCTCAAAATCCGGTTTTCCGGTGTCTGAATTATCCTGGTACTGGAAATCGGACGGGTCTCCGCTCTGCGAAGGGCCGGTCCCGCCTGCGCTGTTCGGAGCGGAAAAGTTGAATTCCACGAACTGCGGTTCGTCGCTCGGTGCCGGGTCCCGGGCGGGAACGTCAGGCGAAGACGGGGTTTCCGCAGGAGCGTCAGGCGTCACGGAGTCGTAAAGGCTCTCGTCATAATCCTCGCCGAGCAGATCCTTCCAAAAATCCTTGTTGTCATCCATATGGTTATCTCCTGTTATTGGTATCCCCGCGCGCCGGTCCTGCGTACGCGGGAGAACTGCAGCTTTTCGGGCCGGCCGCTCTATGCATCCAGAGCGGCGCGGACGATCTCGTATATCGAACGGTTCTTTTCTTCGCGTTCGCGCTCAAAGCCGTCTTTTACGCAGGGCACTACGGTCCAGCCGAGGCTCGCCGCAGCCTGCTGGCCGCACTCGATGCATGTGCGCAGGTATTCGGCGTCGCTTTCATGTATGTCGGCCTCAGTTCCGGTCTTTGCCGCACGCGAACGTATGCGGCGCAGGGCTATATCCAGCGTTACCTCCAGATACACGACGGCGTCGGGAGCCGGTATACCCATCAGACCGAATTCAAAGTCGTACAGCCATCTGAAGAATTCGCCGCGCTTTTCCGGAGGGATCTTAGCGCCCTGATGGATGGCGTTGCTCGTGGTGTACCGGTCCGTGAGGAGCACCCCTCCGTTTTCATAGAAACCGCGCCAGTCCTGCGCATACGATGCGAAACGGTCAACGGCAAAAAAAGTCGATGCGGCGTAAGGATTGACGTCGGAGGGGTTGCTGCCGAAGGCGCCTCCGAGGTACATCTTTATGAGTTCCGAGGAAGGTTCCGAATACCGCGGGAACGTAAGTTTACGGAAGGACAGCCCGTCCGCGGCGAGCTTTTCGCACAGCATTCGGAACTGTGTGGATTTTCCGCTGCAATCGACTCCCTCGAGCACAATCAGTTTACCCATATCGTCAGCCTCTGATCCTCTTCATTATTACCGCCAGGACGAACAGCGGCAGTTTTATCATCCGCTTTATCCTGCGCGGCTCCTTTATGAGCCTGTACAGCCATTCGAGCCCCAGACGCTGCCATGCTTCAGGGGCGCGTTTGACGTTTCCCGCGAATACGTCCAGAGAACCGCCGAGGCCGGCCATGAGCCGGACGTTCAGCCTGGAGGCGTTCTCCGCCATCCAGAGCTCCTGCTTCGGCGCTCCGAGACATACGAGCAGCAGGTCCGGGGACGCGGCGTTTATCTTTTCTATTATCGGGCCGTCGTCGGTGAAATAGCCGTCGCAGGTGCCGGATATGACGATGCCCGGATGGGCGGCCGAGAGATTCTCGGCTGCGGCCTCCGCAACGCCAGGCTTCGATCCGAAAAGGAAAACGCTCTTTCCGGTCTTCGCCATCCTGGCGAGCAGCGCGGTGATGAAGTCTATCCCGGGTATGCGGGCTGTGAGAGGAGTTCCCAGTATCCTCGCTCCGTAAATGACCCCGATGCCGTCGGGAAGCACGAGAAAAGCGCCGTTGACGGCGTCGCGCAGACCTTCGTCGCTGCGGCAGAGCCAGACGATCTCGGGATTCGGGGTGACGGCGTATCCGGCCGGGCCGTCCCCGCATACCGCGCCGTACGCGGTTGACACGGCCTCATCTGCAGTCATGTTGTCAAATCCGACTCCGAGCACGTCGATGCGCATGGTCTCACCGCCAGACAAGAATTCAGTTAAGTATAACATCAGAGCGGGTTCTTGTCCAGTTTGCCATAATTATTTAACATTTGCTCCCGGACGGAAAAAGCCCCGCGGAAGACTCCGCGGGGCCAGGTTCGGAAAACGTTCTCACTGGGTGCCGGATTCCGGCTTTTTGACCGCCGGTTTCTCAGGGTCGGACATGAGTTCCTTGAAGGATGTGGCGAGTCCGGCAAGTCCCTGGATCTCTGATGGGACGATTATCTTCGTCGCGCGGCCGTTCGCCGCTGCGGTGAAAGCCTCCAGAGCCTTGAGCCTGATGACTTCCTCGGAAGCGCCGGCAGCCTTGACCAGCTTGATGCCTTCCGCGGTGGCGTGCTGGACCTTGAGGATGGCCTCGGCTTCGCCTTCGGCCTCGAGGATCTGAGCCTGTTTCTTAGCGTCTGCGCGGAGAACGGCGGATTCGCGCTCGCCTTCCGCGATGAGTATCGCGGATTTCTTTTCGCCTTCCGCGCGGAGTATGGACTCGCGGCGTTCGCGCTCGGCCTTCATCTGCTTCTCCATGGCGTTCTGGATCTCTTTGGGAGGGAGGATGTTCTTGAGCTCGACGCGGTTTATCTTGATGCCCCAGGGGTCGGTGGCCTCGTCCAGTATCGTGCGCATCTTGCTGTTTATGATGTCGCGGCTGGTGAGGGTCTGGTCGAGCTCGAGTTCGCCGATGATGTTACGGAGAGTCGTAGCGGACAGATTCTCGATAGCGGTAAGAGGATACTCGACGCCGTAGGTATAGAGCTTGGGGTCGGTTATCTCGAAATACAGGACGGTGTCGATCTGCATGGTGACATTGTCCTTCGTGATAACGGGCTGCGGCGGGAAGTCGACGACCTGCTCCTTGAGCGATACGACCTTTGCGATGCGCTCAAAGAAGGGAAGTTTGAAATGCAGGCCGACGCCCCATGTGGTGCTGTAGGCGCCGAGGCGTTCTATGACGTACGCCTTGGCCTGCTGGACGATGCGGATGTTCCTGATTATGATCAGGAGAACGACGATTATTACGATTACAAGGATGACGATCTTTGCAGGGAAAGCGGACGAAGTACTGGGTGCGATAAGATTCATACGATCTCCTCCTTCAGTTTTCCTCAGCGCCGGTCTCCTCAGGCGGCGCCGGTACCGGTTCAACTATGAGCTTGACGCCCTCGATAGCGAGAGCGCGGGCGTATGAGCCCTTCTTTATCGGGAGTCCCGAGCGGCTTCGGGCCGTCCAGGTCTTTCCTTCGGCATTTACTGCTCCCGTGCCGGCTATATTGTCCACATCCTCGGTAACGATGCAGACCATGCCCAGCACACGGTCGGCGTTCGTGGCGCTCCTCCGCGAGTTCAGGTACTTCTTGGCGACCGGACGGGTGAAGATGAGCGTGACCACCGAGATGACGACGAACCATGCTATCTGGAACCAGAGCTGGCCTCCGAGCAGGGCGCAGATGAGCGCCGCGAGAGCTCCGAGAGCGAACCAGATAGTCGCGAGGCCTGCGGTAGCCGCCTCGATGATCAGAAAGATCACCATCGCTGCGAGCCAGAAATAGAGCATCGGCATATGCCTCCTTTCACAGACGGCGGCCGGTCAGGCCGCCGGAAAGACAGCGTCCGCCCGGGAAGGCGCGGAACGCAGTTCCAGTAAAAATATTCTATCATATAATCCGCCGCTTGAACAGGGGGCAAATGAGAACACGGCAAGAGGCGGGGCCGTTGCGAAGCGTCCGGATGCGTGATATACTTTTTCATGTAAATCAGGAAAGCACTTCCGCGTTAAGGAGCAGTTTAATATGAAGATCTCCCTTGATCTGCATATTCATTCAGCGGCGTCCTTCGACGGCCGCCTCACACCGGCAGAGATCATATCCGCCGCCAGAGCGGCCGGTCTGGACGGAGCGGCTGTCTGCGACCACGAAGTCATGGCCGACATAAGCGGGACAGAGATCCCGGAGGGGTTCCTTCTGATCCCCGGGATAGAGATATCCTCCGATCTGGGGCACATCCTTGGCCTGTTTCTTGAACGGCAGCCCGAGACCGGCAGCCGGAAAGCGGAAGACGTGATAGACGCGATACATGCCGCGGGCGGGATCGCCGTGCTGGCCCATCCTTTCCAGCGCAGCAGGGACATCGGCAGACTGGAGCCGATTGTGGGGAAGATAGACGGCGTGGAGGTGTTCAACGGCAGAGCGGCCAGAAAGGACCGCGACGCAAACCGCCTCGCTGCGGCTTTCGCCGCAGAGTACGGAATCGCCTGCTTTGCCGGTTCAGACGCCCATGTGGCGAGGGAGATAGGAAACGGATACGTGAGTCTCGAGGTCCCGGAACTCGGGGCGGAGACAGTCCGGGCGGAGCTTCTGGCAGGCGGCGCGGAAGCGGCGGGCACGGACGGACGCCATATCGATGTGGCCAGGAGCCAGCACACGAAACTGAAGAAACAGGGAGCGGGCCCCGGGGCGCGGTTCAGATGGATGCTGTTTGCCTGCAAGTGCGCGGCGGAGGATATATTCCGTCTGTGAGACCAAAGGAGAGAAAAAGATGTCCCTGATCGTAAAAATTGGGAAAAAGGGAAAGGCGATAGCCAAACGGGTGCTCTCTCCCGTGGAGACGCATCATATATCCTACACGCGCAGGATAGAACGCGTGAAGACGGACCGCAGGATCCTCGCCATGACCTTTGACGACGGGCCGATGGATCTTCCCTGCTCGCCGGATCTGTTCGATGGACGTTCGCTCTCCGACGTGATCCTGGACACATTGGAGGAATTCGGCGCGAAAGGTACTTTTGACGTCATCGGCGACACGTCGGACAACTATCCGGACAAGGCCGGCGCGCCGGGTTCTGCCGCATGGGGCGGCATCCGCTACGATCATTATCCCGATTTCGGAAAAGACGCCAGCGGAGGCGCAGTGCACAACGACAGGCTCATACGGAGGATGCTCGGGGGCGGTCACCAGATCACGAACCACGGTTACCGCCATATAATATTCGGGAAAAAGCCCTTCGTCTACGGCAAGCGGGTGTTTCTCGGCTCTTTCGACGGAGCGCTTGAAGATCTCACGCGTCTTCACAGGGTATTAAGCGAGAACTACGGTTATGAGATGACTATGGGCAGGCCGCCCCACTATGTGGACCGGGTCCAGGGCGGGCTGAGCTCATACGACGTGTACGACGTGATGGGATACCAGTACCTGGCCGCCTCATTCGACGGCGCCGGATGGCTGCCCTCAACGGCAGGCGACAGGCAGACCGCCTTCGAGGAGGAAGTCCGCGCAATGGCCGAGCCCGTAAGAGCGGCCCTGGAAAAGGATCCGGACTTCTTCTGCGGGCAGATCATTTTCCAGAAGGAAGGCTGCAATATGGCCAGACGCACTCCGGTGGCCGTGGGCCTGCGGCGCCAGCTGGAGATACTGTCCGATTACGGATACCGCGTCGTAACGGTGAACGAACTGATGAAAGAGTCTCCGTTTACGGACGTGGGGCGTGACGATCCGGATTTCGAAAAGTTCGAGACGCTGCAGCGCAGCCGGGCCGTCGTATTTTCAGACAACCGTCTCAGACCGGACGCACCGATGAAGACCGGGGAACTGGCGATGCTCCTCTGCCCGAAGAAGCGCCTGCTGGAAAGCCGCAGGAAAGCGGCCGATGACAAAAAAGCGACACTTTACCGCTGCGCGGTGGAGATATGTGCCGAAGAGGGACTCATACCCGCCGGCGTCCGTGAGGACGCGGCCGTTTCGGCCCTGCCGGAGGGGCTCTTCGACAGTACAGAGGACATGACGAGACGGTCGGTGCTCCGCGCGTACAGGGCAGACCGCTGAATCGGATGCAGGGAGGAGCAGAGGATATGCGGACCGTGATCATCACCGACGGGAGATATCGGTCGGCGATCGCCGCGGCGCGGGAGTTCGGCCGCGCGGGATATGACGTGATAGTCACAGAGGCCCGGGCCGACGTAAAGTCCGATCCGCCGGCGTTTTCATCGAGATACGCCAGAGGCGTCTGGATCGACGGCTCGGTGGGCGACGCCGGATATGCCGAACGCCTGCTGACGCTCATCCGCAGCTGTGACAGGCCCGTGCTGTTCACCACGGGCGCCGCGACGCAGAGGACGGTATCCGGATCAAAAGACATATTTGCCGGATCGGCGGATTTCCTGATCGCCGGACCGGAAGTGCTCGACGCTCTGAACGACAAATGCAGGGTCCGCGAAGCTGCCGAAAAGCTCGGACTCCCGGTTCCGAGGCAGTATGACGGCGAGCCTGACAGGTATCCCGTGATAGTCAAGCCGCGGTGCGGCGAGGTATACGGCCTTAAGGCCGGAGACCGGTACGCCGTCGCCCGTGGCCCTGAAGAGCTGGCCGCCGCGTTGGAGCGGTTCAGACGCTATGACCCGTCCCCCGTAATACAGGAGAAGATAGAGGGCGATGGGGAAGGCGTAAGTGTTCTGATGGCGGAGGGATCGCGGCTCGTCCGCGCCATATGTCACAGGAGGGTGCGCGAATACCCCGCGTCCGGCGGACCGTCCACCTGCTGCGTGACTGAGTACGACGCGGATAAGATCGCGGCGGCTGAAAAACTCCTTTCGAGTTTCGGGTTCGTCGGCCTGGCCATGGTCGAATTCAAAGGAGGACGCATCCTGGAAGTCAATCCGAGGGTCTGGGGCACGTTCCCGCTGACGGTGTTCGCAGGCGCCGGGTTCTGCAAGAGCTATGCAAGCGAGGCGGAGGGTAGGCAAGTCGTCTACGCGCCGGGAAACTATAAGACCGGACTGAAAATGCGGTTCGCCGTCAACGATCTTGCGGCGTGTGCGGATCTTCTGCGCCGCGGAAAGTTCTCGGCGGCCTTCGGCGGCCTTTTGGACGGTTTCCGCGTACCGGAAGGACTTAAAGACCCGGAAGACAGAAAAGCGTACAGGAAATACATTCAAAGCTATCTTCACAGATAGATACAGATAGGGCATAAAAAATCATGGCGCCTTCCGGTCGGAAGGCGCCATGACTCGTTAAATGGGTCTCTTGCCTGTGTCGAATATACGTGGCCTCTGCTGAGGCTGTGTCATCAATAGTAGAATGCGTGGCCGCCGATGGTGGTGCAGTAGTCCCTGTTATAGGTCGCCCAGCAGTTGAGATAGGCGGCGGCGAAGAAGAGACATTCCGGGATCACGACCGCGCCCTCGAGAACGAGCTTGGCCGCACGCCAGGAATCAAAGTTCGGTTCATAATAGATGGAGCCGTCGAAGGCTGGCGAGAACTGGTAGCCGTCGAACACGACGCCGTAGACGGAGTTCGGGTAGTAGTCGGTCTTCACACGGTTCATTACCACGTTGCCGACGGCAAGCTTGCCCTCAAAGGGTTCGCCGCGGGCCTCTGCGTTTATGATATGTGCCAGCCAGTAGAGATCGTCCTGATCGTAATACTCATCTCCGGACTTGATGCCGGTTCCGGAACACGTAACGTATACGGTGGCGATCTCGCCGGCCCAGAGAACGTCGGCGCCGAAAGCGGAGGCGAACGGTCTGATCGGCACCATGAAGACGCCGTTCACGAGACGGTTGCCGGTGGGCGCATAGAAGTGTCTGCCGTTTGCGGTGATCTCAATGTCGCCGAGGATGGCCTCGACGGTGTATTTGCCGGTATCGATCTCAGCGGAAGCCGTATCGGGGTGCCAGATGACGGACTTGGCGCCGAGCGCCATCGAAAATGCCCTCAGAGGCACATAAGTGGTCGAATCGATAAGCATGGCGGGAAGGTCGGTATCGATCCCGTTTACGACGATCCTGAGTCCGCGGGGGGCGGGTTCGGCGCTCTCTTCCGCTTCTTCAGCCGTTTCAACAGGCTCATCGGCGGTCTCCGCGGCCTCTTCCGGTTCCGCGGTAGCTTCGGCTGCCGCTCCTTCAGCGGTCATGTCGATATCTTCGTTTGCTGCGGCCGCGGGGAACGACAGTGCCATGGCAAGGACGAGTATAATGACGACCGCTGTGAACAAATGCTTTTTCATAAAAATCTCCTTTCCCGCCGCTTCCGCATGAGCGGAATGCGCCGGGTTTTGTGTTGTTTGTTTCTTACGTATGTATATCGGACCGGACAGCCTTATAAGCGTCCGTTTTCCGGTATGACCTGGATTTCAGGCGCCGGGAGAGAGGTTCAGATCTCATCCGTCCAGCGGATCACGTTCACCTCTGGATCCCCGGCAAAGTGGGCGGCCTCTCTTCCCTGGCAGGTAAAGAGGAGTATCTGGCGGTCTTTGGCCGTCTCTTTCAGATGATCCAGCGCAAGGCCTGCGCGGTTATCGTCGAAACTGACGAGCGCGTCGTCCAGCACGATGGGACAAGGGTCGTCCTGAGGAAGGACCACTTCGCACGCCGCGAGACGGAGAGAGAGATATACCTGATCCGCCGTGCCCGCGCTCAGCATGAGCACGTTGTGGCTTACCGTGTCGCCGTGGGCCCTGGCAGAAGCGTCGAGCGCCCTGTCGAAGGTGAGCGTATCGTATTTCCCGCCGGTGAGCTTGCTGAAGACAGCTCCCGCGGCGTGCCCCAGTAGGGGCGAGAACCTGTTCTGTATGTCAGTGTTCGCTTCCCGGAGAGCGCGGACTGCCATATCCAGCGCGTCGTACTGGGCCGTCTGTTCGGCCAGTTCCGACTGCAGTTCGTTTATCTCTCCGGAGAGGACTATGGGATCGCCCAGAGCGCGCAGCTCTCCGAGCGTCAGGTGGTACTGTGTGGACGCGTTATCGAGGGCGGCGTTGACTTTTTCAAGGCGCGTCTCCGTTTCCTCGCGGCCGTAGCGAGGCCTCGCGAACTGTGAAAGATCCGCGGAGGGGCCGTCGGGAGCGTCGGTGCTCTCCAGGGCCGAACGGATGTGTTCCTTCATATCCGCGTCTGCGGAGAGCCTTTCATAGTCGGCTTTCAGCGTTTCAAGAGTCGAGAGCATGCCGGGTATCTCGCTGAGAGAAGTGACCCGGGGGTCTATATCCGCGGCCGCGGCAAGAGCCTCGCCTTCAGCCTCTGTCAGCAGCTGTTCGGCCTCCGCCTTAGCAGCCGCCGCGCTCAGCTGTGCGGTCTCGGCGTTCTCGGCCGCTTCGGAGAGCTCCGAGAACCTGTCTGCTTCCGCACGGAATTCGAATACGCTGGACATGCCGTATTCGGACAGGAGCCGCGTCAGGAACTTTTCACGGTCCTTTATCGTGAAGAACGCTGCAGCCGCAGCGGCGGCGCACAGGGCTGCCGCCACCGAGAGGATCACCGTCACGGCCGTTCCCTTGAGCACGACCGCCAGCACGGCGAGCACTACGCAGAGCGCCGCGGCGATCTCGGCGGGGACAGTCAGTTTCTTCTTTTTATCCCGCGCCTCGTTATCCAGACGCTCGGCGGACGAGACGGCGTTTTCGACCGCGCCGCGGTCCTGTCCGGCGAACCGGGAGGCTGTAAGAAGGGCTGCCGCCTTTTCGTAATCGGCGTACGCGGAGTCAAAGCGCCTGCGCCCGGTTTCAGCGATCTCACCGTGGGCTTCGGCGGAGGATACCGCGTCGCGAAGGGCGGCTATATGCCCGTCGTCGGTATTGCTGTAGACCAGAAGACGCGCTCTGGCCTCTTCTGCCGCTGCAGCCGCGCTGCGAGCGTCGGCTTCAGCTTCGGCGATGCGGCGGAGCTTTTCATCCGCTTCTATCGCTCTGTGGGCGCGGAGCTCTTCGGAGAGCAGTTCGCGCTCGGCCTTCAGCCGCAGTCCCTCGTCGCGGATGCCCGCTGCGTCTTCGCAGGAGGTCTCCACGGTCCGGAGCTTTTTTTCGGCCTCGGCGAGCTTTGCGCGCAGAACGGGGATAGTGCCCGTTTTGTTGTAGCGCCGCTTGTTCTGCCACGAACGGAGCTTCTTGTCCGCTTCGGAATAGGAGACGGCCTCGTCGCCGGAGGACACCAGCGAGGAGATCCGTTTCTCCAGTTCGGGGGTCTGACCCACCTTGACGGCGGCCTGTCTTATGAACGCCGTGCGCTCGAAGACGGCTTTGCCCACGCCGGTGAGTCTTTCGCCTGCGTTATCCGCGGTCAGCCCCGGGACGCTGTCGCCGCTACCGGTGTATACCGCGGAGAAATCGCGCATGGGGATATTCCTGGAGGATCTGCGTTCTATAGTGATGTCGCGTCCGTCCAGGACAATGTCGGCGGAACCCTCCATCGGGGCGCCGTTCCACGGGCGGAAACGGGTCTTGTCTGTCAGATAGCCGGGGCGGTCGCGTTCGGAGGTGTTCACCCCGTAGAGTATCGCCAGGATGAACGCGCACCAGGTGCTCTTGCCGGTCTCATTCGGCCTCTCGATTATGTTCAGACCGGGAGACAACCGGAGTTCTTCGCCGCAGAGCTGTCCGAAAGAGGCGTGAAGGCGTTTGAATCTCATGCGCCCCACTCCTCTCTGTTGTCGAGAGCGGCGAGACCGTATCTGACCGCCAGCAGGATCCCCGGCTTCTCGTTCTCATCGGCGTTGTCGTATTTCTCCCGGAGTATCCTGAGAAAACCGCCGCGTAGAGTGTCTTCGCTGACGCCGTCCCAGATGTCCCGGAGAGCATGCGTCTCGTCCCGGACGGTGACATGGTACGCCCTGTCGGCAAGAGACTCGGCGAGCGCGGCGCAGTCGATATCCTCATCGGTGCCTCCGCAGAGGACGACACGCACCACGTCGTTTTTCATTGATTCGCTGATCGCGGCCTCCGCCGCGGCAAGAGCGGTCCCTCCCGCGACGTCTGCCTGTACCACACGGTACTGCCGGCCGCGTAGGGGTAAGAACCGGAGATCGGCTCCGCCCTTTGAAACGGTGCCGGCGATGACGCCCTTTTCACCTGTCTCGTCAAAGCCGCGCCCTTCGGTGCAGCCGGGATAGGCGTATACCGTCGCCCCTGCAGAACAGATACCGCTGTAGGCGTGGATATGACCGAGAGCCAGATAATCAAGGCCCGATCTCTCGATATCCTGTCTCGTTATGAGATTGTACCTGTCGTCGGCCAGATCGCCGTGAAGGACCATGATGTTCACGAGACCGTCGTCCGGGGCCGAGAAACCTCTCAGCAGCGGACGGCTCGAGGACGAGGTGAACGCGGCGCCGCTTACACGGCAGCCGAGCTCCGGAAGTTCGACGGTGCTTATGACCGGCGACTTGAATATATGTACGTTTTCGGGAAAATCAAGGATCGAATAAGGAGACCTGTCGCAATAGAAGTCGTGATTGCCGGGGGAGATGAACACACGGGCCTTTATCGACGAGAGAACGCGCAGAAGCGTCTCGCAGGTCTCGTAGTAGCAAACGGCGCTGTCGAAAAGATCTCCGGACAGCAGAACGATGTCCGCCTGCTCGCTCTCGGTGAGGTCGGCCAGCGAACCCAGAAGTGCCCGCTGTTCGCGCCGGCGTTCCAGCGCTTTTGCCTCAGGGAGAGAATCGAACGGAGAGTCGAGATGAAAATCAGCCGAATGTATTATTTTGACCGACACTTTTTCATCCCCTCAGAAAAATTGCACATATAATTCGGTTACAATTAGTTACAAAATGTCCATCTAACGTCGTATTATAAGCCAAAAAGTTACAAATTGAAACTCTTTTTTTGAGGAAGCTTAAAAAATTTGGTTATTATCACCATATAAATGAGTATTCACAGGTGAATATCACGAAAAAATTGTGCACAATACACATAAACAATTACCATATACTGGAAGCCGCTATGGGAATGCTTCCCCACTATCACGGTTTTTACCCTAAAAATGGCGGCAAAATATCCCCACAACGGAGAAAACGGCGTATCAGAAGCCGGGAAAGCGTGAAAGTCCGGCCGCGGCGTCCGGCCGATTATGCATAAAAGAGCGCCCGGCAGGCGTTTGCCTGTCAGGCGCAGACGATAAGTGCAGGAAGCGTGTCAGACGGCCGTGCCGCCGCCGTCGGAGTCGTTATGCATATACTCGGCAAGCCATGGGATGTCCAGCCGGAGCTCGCCGTCGTCGGTGTAGACGACGCGATTCCGCAGACCTATGAACAGCGCGGTGAAAAGTATCACCGCCGCGACAAGTATGCAGATGAGAGCGGTCAGGACGGCCCGGAGCGGCCGGACGCGTACGTATGTGCGCCGGGATGGACTGCGCAAGCCGATCGCCCCCTATTCGGCGTTCTCTATGGCGGAGATAAGATCGATGCGCCTCTGGTGGCGTCCGCCGTCGAATCCCGTCGTAAGGAAGGTGTCGACTATTTTGAGAGCGAGACCGTCGCCGAGCACCCGGGCGCCGAGGGCGAGCATGTTCGCGTCGTTGTGACGGCGCGTCATCTCCGCGGAGAAACAGTCGGAACACAGGGCGGCGCGTATGCCTTTTACCTTGTTGGCCGCCATCGAGATGCCGATACCAGTGCCGCATACAAGGATCCCGCGGTCGCACTCGCCGGACGCGACCGCTCTGGCCGCCGCCTCGGCGTATACGGGGTAGTCGCAGCTTTCTGCGGAATAGGTGCCGAAGTCCCTGTATTCGAGCCCCAGTTCTTCGAGATGGGACTTTATAACCTGCATGAGGGCAAAACCTCCGTGGTCACAGCCTAGCGCTATCATTCCAGATCGCTCCTTGATTCAAAAGTTACGGATAAAATGCTGCTTGTGACGTCCCCCGCAGGGAACCCGTCCCATGGAACTGAACCGAGGGACGGAAAGCCGCGTTGGAAGGGCGTTCCGCGTAACAATATATAATATATCAGAGAAAGCCGCCGATGTACAGCGCATTTGAGCGGGTGCGAAAAGATCCGGGGACCGAAAGGATTCCCCGGATCATTCGTTCTGAGCGGCGCGCGGCCCGTAAACCGCGACCGGTCACAGCTTCTTTTTGCGTTTTTTGCCCCCTGCGGGATTCTCGCCCAGCGTTTCTCCGAACTGCTTGAGAAGTTCCTTCTGCTCCTTTGTCATTCCTGTCGGAACGGTGACCCTGACGGTCACGTACTGGTCGCCGCGGCCTCCGCCCCGGAGATTCGGGATGCCCTTTCCGCGAAGACGGAACACGGTGTCCGGCTGCGTGCCCTCGGGTATCTTGTATTTGACCTTGCCGTCGAGAGTCGGGACCTCGACTTCGTCGCCCAGAGCCGCCTGCACGATGGATATCGGCAGTTCATAGAAAACGGAGTTGCCGTCACGGGTGAAATAGGGATGCGGGATGACCGATACCGTGACGAGCAGATCTCCGGCCGGGCCGCCGTTTATGCCGCTGTGGCCCTGACCGCGGAGAGATATCGTCTGGTCGTCGTCGATGCCCGCGGGAATGTTGACGTTGAGCTTCTTGTTTTTTCTGACAAGACCTCTGCCGCGGCATTTGGAGCAGGGCTGATGTATTATCTTGCCCGTGCCGTGGCAGTTGGGGCACTCCTGGGAGGACTGCATTATGCCGAAAGGCGTACGCTGCTGCGCGGTAACCGTTCCGGTCCCGTTGCAGCGGGTGCAGCGTTCGGGAGTCGTACCCTCGGCGCAGCCCGTACCGTGGCAGTCTTCGCATTCCTCGATCCGCGAGAAGGAGATCTCCTTCTCGCATCCGAACGCGGCCTCTTCGAAGGTGACGATCACGGAGGTGACGATACGCTCGCCCCGGCGCGCGGCATTCCTGTTGCGGGTGGAATTGCCGAATCCGCCGACAAAGCCGTTCTCGCCGAAGATGGAAGTGAAGAGGTTTCCGAGGTCGAAGTCCATATCGGCCCCGCCGCCGAATCCGCCCGCCCCGAAGTTCGGATCGACGCCAGCGTGGCCGAACTGGTCGTACCGGGCCTTCTTTTCCGCGTCTGAAAGGACCTCGTAAGCCTCGTTGACTTCCTTGAAGTGCGCTTCCGCGTCCTTGTCGCCGGGATTCAGGTCGGGATGATATTTCTTTGCCATCTGGCGGAACGCTTTTTTTATCTCATCATCGGAGGCGCCCTTCTTCAGGCCGAGCACCTCGTAGTAATCACGTTTTTCTGCCAAGCGATGTACACCTCACATGCAGGGAAGCGAGCGCACTTTAACGTGCGCCCGCGCGGAATGTCGTATCAGTAACAGTTTCTGCGCCGCGGACGCCGTAAAGGCGCCCGCGGCGGAAGAAAGATCATTTGTCCTTGTTGTCGTCGTCGACTACCTCATAGTCGGCGTCGTAGTAGTCGCCGCTCTGGCCGCCGCCGGGATTCTGGCCGGCGCCGGGGTTCGGGTTGTAGCCGCCCTGAGGTCCCTGCGGATTTGCCTGCTGGTACATCTTCTCGCTGGCGGCGAAGAAAGCCTTCTGCAGTTCGTCGGTGGCGGACTTGATCGCTCCGACGTCTGTGCCGGAGAGGGCGTTCCTTACTCTGCCTATTGCGGCTTCGATGTTGTGCTTGTCGGCGGCGTCGAGCTTGTCGCCCATCTCGGAGAGGGCCTTCTCGCTCTGATATACCATCTGGTCAGCGGCGTTGCGGGCGTCGACTTCCTCCTTGCGTCTGTTGTCCTCGGCCGCATACTGCTCGGCCTCGCGGACAGCCTTCTCGATATCCTCCTTGGAGAGGTTGGAAGAGGCGGTGATGGTGATGTGCTGCTCCTTGCCGGTGCCCAGATCCTTGGCGGACACGTTCACGATGCCGTTGGCGTCGATATCGAAGGTGACCTCGATCTGCGGCACGCC
>JAFZSD010000084.1 GCA_017619535.1 Oscillospiraceae bacterium
GACGGACTGTTCGAGGTTGAAGCGCTCGAACTCGAACTTCGTCTTTCCGGAGTCGAATCTCGACAGTTCCAGGAGATCCTGGACTATCTTCGTCATGCGGGTGCTCTCGTTCTGGATGACGCGCAGGAAATCCGCGCGCATCTCCGGAGGTATGTCGTCGTTCTCGGCGAGCGTCTCGGCGTAGCTCTTTATGCTCGTTATCGGGGTACGCAGCTCATGGGACACGTTCGCGACGAATTCGCGGCGCATCTGCTCGGACATCTTAAGGTCCTCCAGGTTCTGCTCAAGGCGTCCCGCCATGTCGTTGAACGTATCCGACAGGATGCCTATCTCGTCGTCAGACTGCACGTCGATCTTTGCCGAAAAGTCTCCTCCCGCCATCTTTTCCGCCGCTCTTGTCATGCTCTGTATCGGCTGCAGCATGGTCCTGGACAGTATTATGCTGAGCGCGGCGGACACGACGATGCCGATGGCCAGGGCCTCGAGGATAATCTTTATGAGCTCGTTGTTGAGAGTCTGGACCGTGTGCTTGTTGTCTCTTATATAGATTATGTAGGAGCCGTCGTCCCCGGATACGGGCACGGCCACGTCCATATACCTGCCGTTGGGGCTGCCGTCGCTTCCCTCCCTGCCGGAGAGAGCGGTCAGGATGTTCGGCGTCATGTCTATGCTGCCGCCTCCGTCGAGGGCGGAGGTCGCAAGGGTCGTGCCGGTGGTCCCGTCGAGTATGTAGTAGTTCCTGGAGCCGGCATCGATGCCGAGAAGTCCGGAGTACGCCTCCACGACGCTCTCCATCCGTCTGACGGCGTCGGGTCCGCCGGCCGACTCGCGGAGGGCCGAGGCCATGTTCTCGTCGGAGAACACCGTCCTCATCTGGTCGTAGAAGCTGTCGGTATAGAAGTTCTGGACTCCGCGTATGAGGAACACGCCCACTACCGACATCAGCAGCAGAATGAGGAGCAACATTATTAAGATGAATTTAAGCCTCAGGCTCTTGCTCATATCGCGTTCTCCCGGTCCGGAAGGGCTGTCAGCCCTCTTCCCTGAAATAATAGCCCACTCCGCGCTTCGTCATCACGTGCTCGGGGTTCGCGGAATCCTTCTCTATCTTCTCGCGCAGTCTGCGCACCGCCACGTCGACGGCGCGGAGATCGCCCAGAAACTCATACTGCCAGACTTCTCTCAGGAGTTCCTCCCGGGAGATGACTTTACCCGGTCTCTCCGCCAGATAGCGGAGAAGCTCGAACTCGCGCTGGGTCAGGTCGAGAGGAGTACCGTCCCTGTACGCGGTATAGCGTTCGCTGTCGATCGTGAGGCCTACGGGCTTGACGGTGTCGGCCGGCGGTTCGGCCGTGCTGATGCGGCGTATGTTCGTCTTTACCCGGGCGATGACCTCCCTCATCGAGAAAGGTTTGGTGATGTAATCGTCGGCGCCCAGTTCGAGGCCGAAGACCTTGTCCGTCTCGTCCTCTCTGGCCGTCAGCATGATTATGGGCGTCGAATTGTTCGTCTCGCGGAACTTCCTGCAGACCTCGAAGCCGTCCATCACGGGCAGCATGATGTCCAGGAGGATGAGGTCGGGGTTCGTGGCGAGGGCCGTCTCCAGACCGGAGCCGCCGTCGTAGGCCGCGATGACGTCGTACCCCTCCTTCTTCAGATTGAAGCCGAGGATATCGACGATGTTCTTCTCGTCGTCAACAATAAGTATCGTCCTGCTCACTGTCTCTCCTCCATCGTTTCGTATTCAGCCGTCTTTTTCCTGCAGTATATCCTTTGCCTTCAGCAGTCCGAAAACCGACTTCGCGTCAGGAAGCCTGTTTTCGGCTATCATCTCATATAGTTCATCCAGAGGTATGCGCGATACGCTCAGGAGCTCGCCCTCGTCGAGATGCATCTCCCCGTATGTCAGATCCGTTGCCAGGAATATGTGGAGAATTTCTCCGCAGTAACCGGGAGTCGGGTACATCTTTCCAAGGTCGTACCACTTTCCCGCGGTGCATCCGGTCTCTTCCGAGAGCTCGCGCCGCGCGCATTCCTCCGGTTCTTCCCCGGCCTCGATCTTGCCGGCGGGTATCTCGAGAAGCTCCTCGCCCACGGCGTAACGGTACTGGCGGACCATAAGGACCTCTCCGTTCCCGGTCACGGGAACGATGCCCACTCCTCCGCGGTGGACCACGACCTCTCTGGGCCGGATCTCCCCGTCGGACAGGCGGACAGTATCCACGTCCACGCTGAACACTTTGCCGTCGAATACCCTGCGTCCGTCGATCTTTTCTTCAAAGAATCCCATATCTGCACACACCTATAGCATTTTATCCTATGTATTATACACCATGTTTCGGATTTTGGACAGTATTATTAGTGCAAAGCGCGAAAACAAAAGTATTTGCAAATCAGGTCCCAGAGTGTATAATAAGCGGGTTAAAACTGACGATCAGGTGAAAAGCACATGAAAGAACTGAGAAATGTCGCGATCATAGCGCACGTCGACCACGGCAAGACCACTCTCGTCGACGAGATGCTGAAGCAGTCGGGCGTATTCCGCGAGAACCAGGCCGTCCAGGAACGAGTCATGGACTCCAACGACCTCGAGCGCGAGCGCGGCATCACCATACTTGCCAAGAACACCGCCATCACATACGGCGATTACAAGATCAACATTGTGGACACCCCGGGCCACGCCGACTTCGGCGGCGAGGTCGAGCGCATCCTGAAGATGGTCAACGGCGTCATCCTTCTCGTGGACGCGGCCGAAGGGCCCATGCCGCAGACGCGTTTCGTGCTGCAGCGCGCCCTCGAGCTCAACCACCGGGTCATCGTCGTCGTCAACAAGATCGACCGGCCGGATTCACGCATCCACGACGTCATAGACGAGATACTCGAGCTCCTGCTGGATCTCGACGCCACCGACGAGCAGCTCGATTCCCCCATGCTCTTCTGCTCTGCCCGCCACGGCACGGCGTCCTACTCCCCCGAAGAGATCGGCACCGATCTGCGTCCGCTGTTCGAAACGATAGTGGAATACATACCCGCTCCCGAGACAGACACCGAGGCTCCCCTTCAGATGCTCGTTTCCGCTCTCGATTACAACGATTACGTGGGCCGCATAGCCATCGGCCGCATCGAGCGCGGCGTCATAACCCAGAACCAGGAGATCGCCGTGTGCAACTACCACGACGGCGATAAAGCGCTGAAAAAGGCGAAGGCCGTCAACATCTATGAATTCGACGGTCTCACCCGCGTGCCCGTGACGGAATCCACCGCGGGCAACATCATCGCCATCTCGGGCATATCCGACATAACCATCGGCGACACGATCTGCGACCCGCTGGCTCCGGAGCCCCTGCCGTTCGTGAAGATCTCGGCCCCAACTATAGAGATGACGTTCTCCGTGAACGACAGCCCCTTTGCAGGCCGGGACGGCAAATACGTGACGAGCCGCAACATCCGCGACAGACTGATGCGCGAGACCATAAAGGACGTCTCACTCAGGGTTACGGAACTGTCCAACACCGACAGCTTCAACGTCGCCGGACGCGGAGAGATGCACCTTTCGATACTTATCGAGACGATGCGCCGGGAAGGCTATGAATTCCAGGTGTCCCCGCCCCGCGTGCTCAACATGGAGATTGACGGCGTCATGTGCGAACCCGTCGAGCGGGTGGTCATCGACGTGCCCGAGGACAGCGTCGGTCCGGTCATCGAAAAGCTGGGTTCGCGCCACGGCGAGCTTCTCGAGATGGTTCCGGTGGGCAGCCGCATGAAGCTTCAGTTCTTCGTGCCGTCCCGCGGGCTCTTCGGCTACAGGAACGAGTTCCTCACCGATACGCGCGGCGAGGGCATAATGAGCTCCGTTTTTGAAAAATACCAGCCTATCTGCGGCGATATCACCCGCCGCAACACGGGCTCCCTCGTCGCTTTCGAGACCGGCGAGGCCGTCGCCTACGGCATATGGAACGCCCAGGAGCGCGGGCACATGTTCATCTCCCCCGGCACGCCAGTGTACGCCGGCATGATCGTCGGCGTGTCGCCGAAATCCGAGGACATATCCGTGAACGTCTGCAAGAAAAAGCAGCTCACCAACATGCGCGCTGCCGGCAGCGACGAGGCTCTGCGTCTCGTGCCGCCGAAGATCCTCAGCCTCGAGCAGTGCCTCGAGTTCCTCGCGGACGACGAGCTTCTGGAGGTCACTCCCCTGAACCTCCGCATGAGGAAGCGGATACTCGACCACAGTCTCCGCATGAAGGCTCTCAAGGGCGGCAAAAACTGAAAAGCCAAGCGACCATGATACAGCGCGGCGGAGCCCTTACCGCTCCGCCGCACGTTTCTCTTGCTCTGTCCGCAGGCTTGATATATACTCTTACCGATGTATCCGGGTGTAGCGCAGCTGGTAGCGCGCCAGCTTTGGGAGCTGGATGCCGTGGGCTCAAATCCCGCCACTCGGACCAGAACAGGACCGCCTTCGCAAGAAGTAAGCGGTCCTGTTTTTCTATGCTTTCTGTTTTTTCACTTTGATCGTAGCCGCGTAGGCGCTGTTGCAGAGACCCAGTACCGCGGAGAGGATGAACAGCGTCTCGATGCCGAGGCTCTTCCAGATCCAGCCGCCGAACAGCGCTATCAGTATGGTTATGAAGTGGTTCACCGATACCCCCGTGGAGATCGTGGCCCTGACCTCGTCTGCGTTGTCCGAGATGTCCTGCACGTAGACGTTGGAAGCCATGGACGCCAGCGATATTATGCTGTCCAGCACATAGTTCACGCAGCAGACGATGAACGCCGTCTTCATCGGGAAGATATGATGCGCGAAACCGTAGAAGAAGCACACGATCACAAGGATGAGCGTGTCGGATATCATCACTATCTTATAGCCGAAACGGTCGATTATCTTTCCGACGATCGGCGACGCGATGAAGCAGCATACGGAGGAGACCGCGAACAGCAGGCTGATCACCATCGCGTTCGCGCCGTAGAACAGCACCAGCACGTAGGGGCCGAATGTAAGGAACACCTGCTTTCTGGCTCCGTAAAAAACCTCGAGCATGTAATACTTCTTGTACTTCTTCCGGAAATAGAAGCGGCGTTTCGTTTCGTCGGTCTGGCTGTTGCCCCGCATCCTCAGCGTGGGGATAAAGCCGATGGCGATTATGGCCGCGCTCACCGCGAACACACAGCGGAACAGGGCCGTGCTGCTGTCCATCATCGCGAACACCGCAATGATCACTATATATCCCGCCAGCATCCCGATCTGGTAGACCGAGTTCTGCAGGCCCAGCGCTTCGCCGCCGTGTCCTTCCTTCGAGTACTGAAGCGACAGCGTGCTGCGCATGCCCAGGTGGATATGCTCGCCGAGAGAGTATATAAGGATGCAGAGGATCACGAGCGCCCTTGTCGGAGGAACGACGGACTGCATCGCCATGCCCGCAAGCATGACGAGCGCTCCGATCCGGTAGAAGCGCTCGGCGGAGAACGTATAAAAGGCCGCAAGGATGAAAATGAGCGCAAGCCCCGGAAGTTCCCTGAAAAACTCGGAGACGCCCTTGTCGAAGGCGGACATGTTGACGATCTCGGCCAGATAATTGTCGATAACGCCTCTGTAGAGACCGTAGGACAGGGCGAAAGTGGCCAGTGATATGAAGAATGGCTTATATCCGGAACCATCCCGGAAAACCGCCTGCAGCCGTTTCATGTTTCCTCCCGCAGATGCCGAAGCAATTGTTTGAACGCTGATACCGAAATAATAGCACCGCAAGACCGCTGTGACAACATAAACCGCCGGAAAGAAGCTTCTGATTGAAAAGGCCGTCACCTTCTGATATACTCATCCGGGAAGTTCCGGCAGTGTGTCCGGAACGCGTCCGTATTAATAATGTGGAAAAATGATGGAGGATGATCATATGATCCTTTTGGTCGTGGATATGCAGAAATGCCTTGTCTCCGAGGAGCTGTACGGTTTTGAGAATTTTCTCGACAGGACCGTCCGGCTGGTCGACGCGGCAAGGAAGAACGGTGTGGAAGTCGTTTTCGTCCAGCATGACGCCGGTCCGGGAAGCGGGCTCTCCTCCGGCGACGAAGGTTTCGAGATCATCGACGAGATAAGTCCGGAACCCGGCGAAAAAGTGTTCGTCAAGAAGATCAACAGCTGCTTCGGCAACAAGGACTTCAAAAAGTACATGAAAAAGCAGGACGACAAGCGCCTGATGATCATCGGGCTGCAGACGAATTACTGCATCGACGCCACCGTGAAATCCGCTTTTGAAAGAGGATACGAAGTGATCATCCCCGAAGGGACGAACTCCACCTTCGACAACGACTACATGACCGGCGAGACCGCCGTCAGGTACTACAATGAAGACGTATGGGAGGAACTCGCCGACGTCGTTCCGTTCGATGAAGCGATGGACATGCTGGGCAAGTGACGGTCCTCTGTTCCCGAATACAAAGGAGGCCTCTTCCGCACTATCCTGCGGAAGAGGCTTTCGTCTAATGTTACACTAATGTTACGAATGCCGGGTTTCGTTGACATCCGCATTTTTATCTGATATAAACTTGTCTGGAATTTTAAGAAAGGAGGTCACCACCAATGCGCAACCCAGCCAAAACCGTTAAATCTGCATACTGTCTGATGACCTCGGTTCGTGGTTTCTGATCCTGGAAGGATATCTGTAGACTTATCGAACCGTGGCGGTGTTGTCACGGTCTTTTTATGCCTTTTTACGGACCGTGGCGCATAGTCACGGCCTTTTTTATGCCCTTATCTATCGGGCTCGGGCCGCTTCGCGGGGTCTTCGGGACACACGCATCACACTGCGAAAGCAAATCCATGGCAGAACCTTAAGCGAGGCAAATACTATGAAACTGTTCAACCAATACCGCGGGCTGCGGCGCGAGATCTACATACTGTCTTTCGGAAAGATGGTCACATGTCTCGGCAGCATGATATGGCCCGTCCTCACAATGATACTCAATCAGAAGCTCGGCCTCTCGGCCGCGGAGATATCCTACTTCTTCGTGGCTTCGAGCATCGTGATGCTGCCCGCGAACATAATAGGCGGCAAGCTGGCCGACCGCTTCAACAAAAAGCGGCTGATTGTGATCTGTGACTCCGTCAGCATAATATGTTACCTTATAGGTGCGGCGGTCCCCCTCGGGATAGAGACCATAATCCTCTTCGTATTCGCCGGTATCCTCCAGAGCATGGAGGGTCCCTCGTACGACGCTCTGTTCGCGGATCTGTCGACCACGAAGGACCGCGAGCGCGCCTACTCTCTCGATTACCTGGCCGCCAATCTCGGTCTCGTCCTGTCCCCCACCATCGCGGGTCTTCTGTTCAAGGACTACCTGTGGCTCAATTTCCTCATCAGCGGGCTGTCCATCGCCGTTTCGACGGTGCTCATCGCGCTGCTGGTCAGGGACATCACGCCCGTTGAAGACGACAGCGAAGAGGCTGAGTATCAGAAGAAGAAGGACGGAGCGAGCGTCTTCACGATCCTGAAGGAAAACCCGATGCTCATCCTCTACCTGATCTGCGGGACCCTATATTCCGGCGCCTACAGCGAGTACAACTTCATAATGCCCCTCGACATGGCCGCCGTACACGGCGAATCGGGCGCCGTCATCTTCGGAACAGTCTCGAGCCTCAACTGCATAACGGTAGTCATCTTCACGCCCATCATAACGAAGCTCTTCGCCAGGATGCGGGATACGGGCAAGATGATCGTCGGCAGAGTCCTCGTATTTGCGGGCTATGTGGTCTTTCTTCTGCTTCTGGGCTTCATCCCGAGCTACTATCTTGCCATGCTCATATTCACATGGGGCGAGATATTCTCCGTACTCGCCGAAGGCCCCTACGTATCGACACGCATACCGGCGAGCCACCGCGGGCGCATCAACGGCCTCATGGCCGTGGTGTACACAGCGGTCACGGGCGGCATCGACCTTTCGGTCGGTCATCTCTACGACCACGCCGGCTCCACCTGGACCTGGGTGTTCATACTTGCCATTACCGTAGCCTCCGCCTCCGCTGCGGTCATTCTGAAGTCTCTGGACAGAAAAGCATATCCGAAGCTGTATTCAGAGTCTCCCGAGACCGCGGCAGAAAGCGAATAACACATAACGAAGCATAACCGGATATAACACTGTTTGCAAAGGAGAATTACAATGAAACAAACCGTACTTCGCAGATACGCCCGTCTCATAGCCAGGACCGGCGTCAATATCCAGAAGGGGCAGGAAGTCATCATCTACTGCGAACTCGATCAGCCGAAGTTCATCGAACTGCTAGTCGACGAGTGCTACAAGGCGGGCTCCAGCAAGGTAAAGGTGGAGTTCAGCCATCAGCCCCTCGAAAAGCTCCACGTACGTCACCAGACCGTCACCGCCATGGCAAAGGTCGAAGAGTGGGAAAAGGTGCGTCTCCAGCACTGGGTGGACACCAATCCCTGCCGCATCTATCTCGTGTCCGAAGACCCGGACGGCCTGAAGGGCATCAACCACGAGAAGATAGCGAAGGCCGATCAGAAGAGCTGGCCGATCGTCAAGCCCTACTGGGACAAGATGGAAAACTGGTATCAGTGGTGCATCGCAGCCGTTCCCGGCGTGGCCTGGGCCAAGAAGCTCTTCCCGGGCCTGCCCCGCGGAAAGGCTGTCGAAAAGCTGTGGGAGGCAATACTGTTCACCTCCCGCGTCACCGACGACCCCGTCGCCGCCTGGGACGCCCATATCAAGGACATGCGCGAGCGCTGCAACTATCTTAACGGGCTCGGGATAGCAGAGCTCCGCTACAAAGGCGACAACGGCACCGACCTCACCGTGGGGATGATCCCCGAAGGCCGGTTCAAGTGCTGCGGCGAAGCAAGCCGTCAGGGGATCTTCTTCATCTGCAACATACCCACCGAGGAATGCTACACCTCCCCCATGCGCGGCAAGGCGGAAGGCATCGTCTATGCGACCAAGCCCCTTTCCTATCAGGGCCAGCTCATCGAGAACTTCTGGATACGTTTCGAGAACGGCAAGGCCGTCGAGGTGAAAGCCGAGAAGAACCAGGCCCTTCTCGAGCAGATAATCTCCATGGACGAGGGCTCCGCTTATCTTGGCGAATGCGCTCTGGTCCCGGTGAACTCCCCCATCTCCGAGAACGGTCTGCTGTTCTATGAGACGCTGTTCGACGAGAACGCCGCCTGCCACATCGCGCTGGGCATGGGGTTCGCCGACACGATCGAGGACTTCCAGAACAAGACCCTCGACGAGTGCCGTGAGCTCGGCATCAACGATTCCATGGAACACGTCGATTTCATGGTCGGCTATGAAGGCCTGGATATCGACGCAGTCACACGGGACGGCAGGACCGTTCCCGTATTCCGCAGGGGCAAGTGGGCTTTCTGATCCTCTGCCCTGAATCCGAATAACTGACCTGCGGGGCCCCGGAAAGAAGGATAATGATCTATGATCCATCTTGAAAAAGTAGACTACAAAAACTTATGGGACATCATCGATCTCAAAGTATTCAAGTCGCAGAAAAGCTTCGTCGCCAGCAACACCGGCAGCATCCTCGAAGCATACACGACTCAGGGCACGGACGCTTTTGCGTTCCCTTTCGGCATCTACAACGATGAAAAGCCCGTCGGATTCCTGATGATAGGCTTCAACGAGGCGGTGCTCTATGACGCCTACGGCGATATAGAGGCGCCTGATATCCTCAGGAACAACTACAGCATCTGGCGTCTGATGATCGACAAAAGATACCAGGGCCGCGGATACGGCAGAGAGGCAATAAAACTCGCCCTGGAATTCATCCGGACATGGCCATGCGGGAAGGCGGACTACTGCTCCCTCTCCTATGAGCCCGAGAACGAAGTCGCCGCGAAACTGTATCATTCCCTCGGTTTCGAGGAGAACGGCGAGATGGACGGTGACGAGATAGTCGCCGTCCTGAAGCTGTAGCGAAAACCGGTTGACCGCGCGGAATCCCATACTATAAACTTGCATTGTTAATGATCTGTCAGCATCCTAATCCTTTATTCTGTAATTGAAGGTGTTCAGATGAAAAAGGTCTTTTCAATCATCCTTGTTATCGTTATGATGCTTTCCATCGTTGCCTGCGGCTCATCGCAGTCGGTAGGCACGGCTCCCGAAACGGAAAACACAGCTTCCGGGCAGGAAAGCGTTGACAAGCCGAAACTGCTGTCCGTCAAGCTCACCTTATCGTCCGATGACGACACCGTCTCCAAAGACGAGAAGTTCGGCGCCGCTTTTCTCAGCATGAGCCAGGAGGAGTTCGAATCTCTCGGTTTCCGTCTCGGGGACGCCGTAGATATTGAATTCCAGAACGGATACTCGCTGTCCGACGTGCCGTATTTCAACGGTTATTATGTCAGAAACGGCGAGCCCGTCATGGTGGCGTACCCCGGAGACCCGTATATCCGGATCACCCTGAACAACATGGGCATATGGGACACCGCCGGCCTCAAGGAAGGCGACACCGTGACGATAACCCTGGTCGAGGAAGGCAAGTACCTCGCCATCCAGGAAGCTCTGGGCCAGATTTACTCCTTCGACCGCAGCGACTATCCGAGCGACGAGGCTTTCTGCAATTTCAGATCCTTCTCCGCCGGAAAGATAAAGGAGAACTTCATGTACCGCGGAGCTTCCCCCGTCGACAACAGCAGGAACAGGGCCGCGTATGTGGACGATCTTCTGGAACAGAACGGGATCCGTTTCATTATCGATCTCGCCGATTCCGAAGAGGATATGAACGGCTACACGGCTTCAGACGGTTTCAGTTCCGAGTACGCCGAGAGCCTGTATGAAAACGGGTGCATGGTCCTCCTCGATATGGGCTCCGGTTATACGGGCCAGGTCTACAAGGAGAAAGTCGTCCAGGGCCTACGCGCCGCACTCGAGCACGAGGGGCCGATCTACATCCACTGCATGGAAGGCAAGGACCGCACCGGTTTCGTCTGCCTGCTCCTGGAGGCTCTGGCTGGCGCGAGCTTCGACGAGATGAAGAAGGACTATATGACCACCTACGGCAACTACTTCGGAGTCACAGAGGACGGAACGCCCGAGAAGTACGACGCCATCGTAGATCTGTACTTCGTACCGTTCATGGAGTTCCTGCACGGAACCGACGACCTTTCCAAACTCGAGAAGGCGAATTACAAGAACGACGCGCGTGATTATCTGAAAGAAGGCGGAATGACGAACAAAGAAATTAACCAGCTCCGCAAGATGATCACAAAGTAAAGAAAACCCCGTATATACTTCAAGTCCCGCGGTCTGCTTACGGACCGCGGGACTTTTCTGTCTGTCAGATATTCCGGGCTCAGCCCTTTTTCAGCAGCGAGAACAGCCTTTCGGCAGCTTCGGCCGTGTCCGCGCTGTTCCCGAAAGTCGAGAAGCGGAAGTAACCCTCTCCGCATGCGCCGAAACCTTCTCCGGGGGTTCCCACGACCTGTATCTCGTTCAGCAGCCTGTCGAAGAACGACCAGCTGTCCGTGCCGTCCGGGCAACGGAGCCAGATGTACGGCGCGTTCCTGCCGCCGCAGTACCAGATACCGAGCCTGTCGAGGACTTTCGTAAGCGTTCTTGCGTTCTCCTTGTAGTATCTGATGTTCTCCATGATCTGGCGCTGTCCCTCCGGCGTAAAGACGGCCGCTCCGCCTCTCTGGATGATATACGATACGCCGTTCGTCTTCGTGGTGCGGTTGCGCACCCACATGTCGTTGAAGCACATGCCGTGCCTGACGAGTTCTTTGGGTATCACCGTGTACCCGAGCCTTGTTCCGGTAAAACCGGCCGTCTTCGAGAGAGAGCATATCTCGATGGCGCACGTCCTGGCGCCGTCTATCTCAAAGATGCTGTGCGGAAGCCCGTCCTCTTCGATGAAAGCCTCATAGGCCGCGTCGAACAGGATGACGGATCTGTTCATGTTCGCGAAGTCCACCCACCGCTTGAGCTGCTCGCGGCTGAACACCGCGCCGGTGGGATTGTTCGGGGAGCAGATATACAGAAGATCCGCATGAGCCTTCGGACTGGGCTCCGGAAGAAAACCGTTCTCTCTTCCCGAAGGCAGATGGACGATCCTCCTTCCCGCCATTACGTTGGCGTCGACGTATGCGGGATAAGCCGGCTCTATCACGAGGGCGCTGCTGGACCGGTCGAACAGATCCAGTATGTCGCCGAGTTCGTCGCTGGCTCCGCTGGACACGAAGACCTCCTCCGGCGTTATCTCCACGCCGCGCCTGCCGTAGTGGGCGGCTATGGTCTCTCTCAGAAACGGGGCTCCGCATTCGGGCATGTACCCGTGGAAGCGGTCCGCGGCGGACTGATCGTCGACAGCTCCGTGGAGGGCCGTTATAACGGAACTGCAGAGCGGGAGCGAAACGTCCCCTATTCCCATCCTCAGGAGGTGGGTGTCCGGATGCTCCGTCAGATAGGCGTTGACCTTCTGAGCTATGTTGTAGAAGAGATACGAATCCTTGAGATTCGCATAATGCATGTTAGGTTTGATCACAGTTCCGTCTCCCCTTCATAAACCGTCTCCGCGGGGCCCCTCATGGTGACGGACCAGTCGTCGGCCACCGTGATCCTGAGCGGTCCGCCGTCCAGCACCACCGTCACGGGTTCGCCGTGTCTGCAGAATCCCTTCTTTACCGCGGCGGCCGCTGAGGCGCAGGCCCCGGTGCCGCAGGCCATGGTCACGCCGCTGCCCCGCTCCCAGACTCGCATCCTGAGCGTCTGATCCGGCAGCACCTGCACGAATTCCACGTTCACGCCGCCCGGAAAAGCGGCGTTTTTCTCTATCAGCGGGCCGAGCTCCGTCAGAGGCGCGCTGTCTATGTCGCCGACGAATATCACGGCGTGCGGATTTCCCACGGAGACAGGCGTGCAGACGACTTCCGTCCCGCCGATCTCAAGCGTCATGTCTTCCCCGGTTTCAGCCCTGCCCATGCCGACGGTGACGGTCTTTACCTTGCCGCATCTGACGTCGAGGCCCAGGGTCTTTATCCCCGACAGCGTCTCCACTGTGAGATCCGTCTTGTCGGTATACCCCTTGTCGTATACGTATTTACCTACGCAGCGGATGCCGTTTCCGCACATCTTGGCCTCGCTGCCGTCGGCGTTGAAGATGCGCATCCTGAAATCCGCAGATTCAGAGGGCGAGATATAGATCATGCCGTCCGACCCGGCGCCGAAATGGCGGTCGGAGAGCTTA
>JAFZSD010000085.1 GCA_017619535.1 Oscillospiraceae bacterium
AGCGGCGAGACGCTTTTTGAACGGGACCTTGTCCTCGCAGCGGAGGATGCCGCCGAGCTGGGCTTCCTTCTCGCAGAGGATGACCTCATGACCGCGCTGTGCGCAGGTGAGGGCCGCCTGCATGCCGCCCATGCCGCCGCCAATGACGAGGACCTTCTTCTTGAACTTCGGAGGAGCATCGTTCTTGAGGTCGAACTCGAAGCCGAGCTCCGGGTTGATCGTGCAGGATCTCTGCCTGTAAAGGAAGCCATAGCTGTTGCAGTTGTTGCAGCGGAGGCAGAGGTTTATCTCGTCTTCCTTGCCGAGACGCGCCTTGATGGGCATGTCGGGGTCGGCGAGGGACTGGTGGCCGATCTGTACGACGTCGGCCTTCTTGGTCGCGATGATCTCTTCGAGCATCTCGGGCTCGCAGAGACCGCCGACGCAGGATACGGGAGTCTCGACATACTTCTTGACCTCGGTGGCGAGCCATACGTTCACGCCGTCCGGAACGAACATAGTCGGATGGGTGTGGACGTTCGCTTCCTGGCTCTCGTGGTCGCCGCAGGAGACGTTGAGAAGATCGACTTTGCCGTCGAGCATCTTTGCGATCTCAATGCCTTCGTCCATGCCGTAGCCGTCCGGCAGGTATTCGTTCACGCTCATGCGGTACTCGATGACGAACTTCTTGCCGCAGCGCTTGCGTATCTCATCACAGATAGCGATGGGGAGACGCATGCGGTTCTCAAGGCTTCCGCCCCAGCGGTCCGTACGCTTGTTCCAGCGGGGGGAGATGAACTGGGAGACGCCCCAGCCGTGGCCGCCGTGGATCATGACGGAGCCGCAGCCGCAGCGCTGTGAGAACGCGGCAGCCTTCGCGAACTTGTCGATCATGCGGTAGATGTCCTCTTCGGTCATCTCATAGATATGGCGCATGCCGTCCTCGGAGTGATAGACGTCGCCTCCGTCGTTGTTGATCTTATGCTCGTCGGGGATGAACATCTCGGACGGGCCGTAGAGCTTTCTGCCGGTCTCGTAGATGTAGTGGGCAAAGATACCGCAGTGCTGGAGCTCGACGGACGGTACCGCACCGTGACGCTCGATGGCGCGGGTGTAGGCGCCGAAACGGGAGTAGGCGAGGGGATTGTCCAGCTGGAACATATGGGGATGAGCAAGTCCGCGTTCGGAGTCGACGCAGCACTCGCCGATGGTGACGGAAGCGAAGCCGCCGATAGCCTTGCGCTCGAAGAAGGCGATCTCCTCCGGGGTGGGGGCGCGGTCGCTGGTCAGATGGTGGAAGCCGTTGGGCGCCGCGAATATACGGTTCTTGTAGTAGATGCCGCCGAGTTTGATCGGCGAGAAAACACTAGGATACTTCATTAGTTAAAATCAGCCGGCAGCAGGGTCCGATATTCTGCTGCCGGCGTCTCCTTTCAGAATCAGAGTCGTTTAGTTGGCAGATGAGTACAGCGCTGCGGTCAGCCCATTACAAGGTTAGGCAGCCATGTTGCGATACCCGGGAAGAGCGCGAGCAGTATGCACATCACGACGAAGCCTATGTCGAACGGTATGGCACCTTTGAAGATCCTCGTTACCGGCACATCCCTGACGATGCCCGCACAGGTGTAGCAGGCCATGCCGACGGGCGGGGTGACGGAGCCCAGCTCGATGACGACGACGACGTAGCAGCCGAACCAGATAGCGTCGAAACCGGCCATCTGCACGACGGGGAGGAAGATCGGGGTCATGAGGAGCACGAGCGGAACGGAGTCGATGAAACAGCCGAGGATCAGATAGACGAGGGTGATCATCATGATGATACCGAAACTGGACAGATGCGCGTTGGCAGCCAGGTTGCCGATAGCCGTCGGGATGCCGGAGATGGTGAACAGCTTGCCGAAGCAGGTGGCGCCGACCATCATGACATACATCATGCCTGACATGATAAGGGTATCGATGACTGAGTTCCACAGGACCTTAAAGCTGAAGCGCTTGAAAATGAGCGAGACTATGAACATGCCCGCGACGCCGACAACGCCGGCTTCGGTGGGAGTGAACCAGCCTGCGAACATACCGCCCATAGAAAGAGCAAAGACGATGAGTATCTCGATGATGCCGCCCTGCCTGACGGCCTGCCAGCGTTCCTTGCCGGTACACTTGCGGCTTGCCGGGGCGACCTGGGGATCGATTACCGTCCAGATCTTTATGACGACTACGAAGACGACCAGAAGAACGATGCCGGTGAGGATGCCACCCATGAGCAGTTTGCTTATGGAGGCCTCAGCCGTCAGGCCGTACATGATGAGGGACATGCTGGGCGGGATAAGTATGGAGAGCGCTGAACCGGCGGATATGCCGCCGCAGGACAGCGTGTCCTTGTAGTTGTATTTTTTCATCTGCGGATAGGCGACGCGGGACATAAGAGCTGTCGTCGCGGCTGCGGAGCCGCAGATGGCTCCGAATACGGCGCAGGCTACCATCGTAGCGCTGGCAAGTCCGCCCTTTCTGTGACCGATGACAGCCGCAAAGCAGTCGAACAGGTCATCGCCCAAACGCGACTCAGCTGCAAGGCTGCCCATCAGCAGGAACATCGGCATGACAGAAGTGGTATAACTGGTGAAGGAACTGAAGAAAGCTTCACTCAGGAAAGTAATGGCGGATTTCGGAGTCCTTACGAGGAAGATCGAGAAAACGACGCCGCATAACATCATACCCACATGAACGGGTACGTCCAGGAAAAGGAGTATCAGAAATACGACGATAGAGAGGATGCCTACTGTTAAACCTGTCATAGCATTTCTCCTCCTTTCATTCCGTGACGTCGACTGGCTCGGCAGCCGCTGGTTTTGGATCTTCCTTGTCGTGGTTCACGAAGATACCTTCGAAATAAACTATCGTCTGATAAAGGAAGACGAGCGCCGAAAGGGCAAGGAGCACAAGGAAAATCCAATAGATGTACTGGAAGGGGATATGATACAGGTCGGTAATCTTAAAGTACTTTGTAGCGTCCTGGATCTTGGCTATAAACAGATAAGCCGCAAACGCGTATGTTGCTGTACAAAGTATTCCTCCAAGAAACAGAATAAAGGATCTGAGACGCCAGCCAAAGCGGCTGGTAATGAGGTTGACATGAATGTGTCTGTGGGTGTATGCGGTCCTGGCCATGCCCAGACCTATGCAGATCATTATGCCGTACTGGACTATCTCGTACTGTCCCGTGATTCCGCTGTTGAAGGCGGAGCGCAGGATGATGTTTGCGAGAAGCACTATGACGATGAGGCAGAACAGTATACCGGCGAAAAGGCACAGGTAATATGTCAGTTTATCAAAGAATTTATCCAGCGGTTTTTTCAATAGAGCGCCTCCTATCTGCTTTGCCTTGTTGAGGAAAGGCCTGATAAATCAGGCCTTTCCTCTACATTGATCGGTATAGCAGTGTGATTATTTGGAGTGAGCGAGGAGCCACTCGTAAGCGCCAGTGCCGTCGAGGCCCTGGCCGTCGATAGTGGCGACATACTCTTCGAGCATCGGCTTAGCAGCAGCGACCATGGTGTCGATCTCTTCCTTCGGAAGGTCGACATACTTGAAGTTCGGATTCGCTTCAGCAGCATAGTCCTTAGCGGCCTGAGCCTGAGCGTTGATGTCGGCCATGGAGAGGTTCGCCTGAGCATATGCGAACGCATCGTCGCACTGTGCCTGGAGTTCAGCGTCGAAGGAATCATAGAGGCTCTTGCTCCATACGAAGCAGACAGCGCCGTTCAGCATGGGCAGCCAGGTGTAGTAGTCACAGACTTCGGGGAAGCTGAAGGACTTGAACGCAACGATACCGGTGATGCAGCCGTCGATGACGTTCAGTCTGAAGGACTCGTAAACGTCAGCGATACCCATGGATACGCAGTTGGCGCCCATGGAGCCGAGCCAGTTGACCTGGGCGGACAGAGCACGGACGGAGAAGCCGTTCCACTGATCAGCCTTGTTGAATTCCTTGGTGGTCAGGAGGCCGATGCCCGGGCTGATTTCCCAAGCGACCATCTTGAAGTTGTCTTCCATGTAAGGATCATTGAAGGCTTCCTCATAAGCGATGAGGGTCTCATAAGCCTCGTCGGGCTCGCCATAGTACCAGCCGGGGGAGGCATAGAGGAGCGTGTAGGGGAAGTAACCAGCGTACTGGTCGGGGTTGTCGAAGCCGGCGTCGGTGGTCTCATTGACTATGGCTTCGAAGGTGTTGCCCTGTCCGGACAGAGAGCCGCTGTAGTAGATGTCAAGGGTGATGCGGCCGTCGGTCGCTTTCTCGATGTATTCCTTGAACGGGGTCTCGAACTCGACGTCCTGGACGGAGCCCTGAGCGTTTATGGACGCCCACTTGATGGTGTAGCTGGGAAGATCTTCCTTAGCAGGGGTCTCTTCCTTCTTGCCTTCGTCTTTCTTGTCATTGTTGCTGGGGGTGTTGTTGCTGGGAGTGGTGTTGTTGCTGGGAGTGGTGTTGTTGCTGGGGGTGGTTTCGCCGCCGCCGCAGGCTGCGAGGACTGCAGCAAGCATGAGTACGGCAAGAATAACTGCGATAATCTTCTTGGTCATCTTGTTACAACTCCATTTTTCATTTGTATTTATTTAACGGCATTGCCGAAAAATACAATAATAATTGTGCAACATAGCCAAACAGCGTTGTTTTCATGCACATATTTACGAAGTGATTCTACAACACCCGTATACTATTTGCAACACTTTTTTAATATATTTGTGCGAGAAATGTCTGTTAAATCCATAAAAAAGAGTTTATAATCTAAATATAAAGCACTAATAAACGGAATAATAATTCACAATACTGAATTCGCAGAAAGGAAGGGTCTGAATGTATTTTAGGAATACACCAATCGACAGCATGAAGGATGCCTACAACGTAGCCGGAAAGAACGTCGTCGTGACCGGAGGCAACCGCGGTATAGGCCGCGGAGTGGCGGAGGCTTTCGCCCAGTGCGGCGCCAACGTTGCCATAGTCTGCCGGAACGAGGAGGGCGGGAAGAAGGCCTGCGAGGAGCTTGCCCAGTACGGCGGCAAGTACAGATGCTTCCCGGCCGACGTATCCGACCGCGAGAGCGTAGCGAAGGCCTGCAAGGAGATCATCGAGTGGTTCGGCACGGTCGACGTCCTCGTCAACAACGCAGGCGTCGCTTCGACGACACCGTTTTTCAGCGAGAACGGCCTTGACGAGTGGCACCGCGTCATAGACACGAACCTCCACGGCATGGCCAACATGGTCTACTGCATCGGCCCCAACATGAGAGCGTCCGGCAAGGGCGGAGCAATAATCAATGTCTCCTCCGTCGGCTCCATGCGCGTCTCCGGCAGCAAGGAGAGTCCCAAGCCGTCCTATAACGCCTCCAAGGCGGGCATAGACATCTTCAGTAGATATCTTGCGCTCGTGATGGGCGATCAGGGCATCCGTGTCAACAGCCTTGTCCTCGGTCCCGTACATACGGACCTCGACAAGATGCACGATCCCGAATATTTTGTGGCCATGGAAGAGAAGCTTCCGACCCACCGCATCGCAAACGCGATCGAGGTCGGCGCGTTCTGCGTGTATCTCGCTTCTCCTGCCGGCTGCCAGCTCACCGGCGCAAACATCCCCTTCGACGGCGGACTTCTCTGCGTTATCTGACAAATCTCCAAAACGCAAAACGGCCGGCGCCAATCAGGCGCCGGCCGTCATTTATGTGCGAGTTATTGAGTTACTGAGCGATATCCTCGTAAACGGAGACCTGCTTGCGGTCACGGCCGAGACGCTCGAAACGGACGGTGCCGTCGCAAAGTGCGAACAGAGTGTCGTCGCTGCCGATGCCAACGTTCGTTCCGGGATGGATCTTCGTGCCGCGCTGCCTGACAAGGATGTTGCCGGCGAGGACGAACTGACCGTCCGCTCTCTTCACGCCGAGGCGCTTGGATTCGGAATCGCGGCCGTTCTTGGTGGAGCCCATACCTTTTTTATGTGCCATGCTGTCTACACCTCCAGTTTGAGTGTTATGGGAATCTCTTTACAGAGATATGGATTCGATCTGGACCTTCGTATAAGGCTGTCTGTGGCCCTGTTTCCTGCGATAGCCCTTCTTCGGGTGCATCTTGTATACGATGACCTTCTTGCTCTTGCCGTTCTTGATGACCTTGCCGGTCACGGCAGCGCCTTCTATGAGGGGCTTGCCGAACGTCTGGGTGTCGTCTCCGACGACTGCCAGGACCTTGTCAAAGGTGACGGTCTCGTCAGCCTCCGCGTCGAGTTTCTCCACGAAGATGACGTCGCCCTCAGCGACACGGTACTGCTTTCCGCCTGTTTCGATGATTGCTGTCATTTGATCATTTCACCTCTTGTTTTTTAGAGTCACGCTGTCGTGGGCGAAAGCCGGTGAGACCGGGCTTTACTTGCAGACCCATTCAATGCGGCCTTGATAGTCTACCATCTGAAAGATGGAAAGTCAACATGAATTTTTGCTGTTTTCGTTGCTTTTTCAGTGAAAACGCGTGTTTTTGCAGAACCTGCATATACGTTTTGATACAGCGCGCATAAAAAAGCAGGGCCGGGATCCCGGCCCTGCGCATTATAAAGGAACGTTATCTGACGGGACGGCCGAGGACGATATCCTCAGTGTCTCTAGCGATGACGAGCTCCTCGTTCGTCGGGATGATCCAGACCTGGACCTTGGAGTCAGGCGCGGATATCTTCTGTACCTTGCCGCGGCACTTGTTGGCCTCTTTGTCGAGCTTGACGCCGAGGAACTCGAGCCCCTTGAGTATCTCCTCGCGGACCTCGATGGAGTTCTCGCCAATGCCGGCGGTGAACACTATGCCGTCCAGTCCGCCCATGGCGGCGGCATAGGCGCCGATGTACTTTCTGACAGCGTAGTTGAACATGTCGAGAGCGAGCTTTGCGCGCTCGTTACCTTCGGCGGCGGCTTTATCGAGATCGCGGAAGTCCGAGGACACGCCGGAAACGGCGAGGACGCCGGATTTCTTATTCAGCATCGTGAGCGTCTCGGAAGCGGAGATGCCTTCGGTGTTGGCGATGAATTCGACGACGGCGGGATCCACGCTTCCGCAGCGGGTGCCCATGGGGACGCCTTCAAGAGGCGTAAGGCCCATGGAGGTGTCGAAGCACTTGCCGTCTTTGACGGCGGCCATGGAGGAGCCGTTGCCGAGATGGCAGGTGACGATCTTGCTGCCTTCTTTCTGGAGGCCCATGACTTTGATGGCTTCGGCGGATACATAACGGTGGGAGGTTCCGTGGAAACCGTAGCGGCGGACGCCGTGCTCTTCGTAGTATTTATAGGGGATGGCGTACATGAAGGAACTGGCGGGCATGGTCTGATGGAACGCCGTGTCGAAAACGGCGACCTGGGGAACGCCCGGCATGGCCTGCTCGCAGGCCTCGATGCCCATGAGGTTCGCGGGGTTGTGGAGCG
Source organism: Oscillospiraceae bacterium (assembly GCA_017619535.1). Taxonomy (GTDB): domain Bacteria; phylum Bacillota; class Clostridia; order Oscillospirales; family Oscillospiraceae; genus RGIG8048. The sequence continues at coordinate 7,431 of JAFZSD010000085.1, forward strand.
GTCCGAGCGGGAAGCAGGCGCGGATGGCCTCTTTGACCTTGTCGTCGACGAGTGTGCTGGCGGTGAACTTCTGACCGCCGTGGAGCACGCGGTGGCCTACGGCGTTTATCTCGGACATGCTCTTGACTACGCCGTACTCGTCGCTGGTGAGCTTGTCGAGAACGGCGGCGATGGCCTCAGCGTGGGTCGGGAAATCCATGTCGGAATCAAAGACCGGCTTGCCGCCTACGAGCGGGGTGTGTTTGAGGTGGCCGTCGATGCCGATGCGCTCGCAAAGGCCTTTTGCGGCTATGGATTCGGTCTCCATATCGAAAAGCTGATACTTGAGAGAGGAGCTTCCTGCGTTGATGACGAGAATTTTCATGTGTCTTTTCCCCTTGATATAAAATTGTATTTGGAATAAAATCTGACCGGAGCACGGCGCGCCGCGCAGCCGGCAGTGCTCATGCTAAAAGTTATTCTATTACTTAATGATCGGTTTGACAACACTTTTTCGGCACGGGTGATACATTTTGAAGACTGCTGGCATCATATGTGAATACAACCCTCTCCACGAGGGACATGTTCTGCACATGCGGCAGACGAGGGACGCCCTCGGGGAGGACTGCGGCATAGTGTGCGCGATGAGCGGCAATTTCGTCCAGCGGGGAAGCTTCGCCGTTTTCGAGAAGCATGCAAGGGCGCGGGCCGCGGTCGAATGCGGCGCGGATCTGGTCATAGAGCTGCCCACGGCGGTATCTCTTTCCTCGGCACAGAGGTACGCGGAGGGGGCGGTACGCCTTCTTGACGCGTTCGGCGCATGCACCCATCTGTCTTTCGGGAGCGAAGCGGGAGACCTGTCGGCCCTGACTCCGATCGCGGAATGCCTTGGGAGCGGCGAGGCGGAGACCGTGATAAAAGAGGAACTTAAAAAGGGAGCCTCCTATGCGGCCGCACGGCAGAAAGCCGCGGAGACGCTTCTGGGGGACAGAGCGTCCGTGCTCGCCACTCCGAACAACCTCCTGGCAGTGGAGTATCTGACGGCGCTCTCTTCAGCCGGTTCAAAGATGACGCCCTTGACGGTCAAACGCACGGGCGGCGAGCATGACGGCTACGCGGGTCTTTCAGCTTCGGCCGTACGGAGCCTGCTGCTGACGGGAGAATACGCATGGGACAACGTCCCGGAGGCGGCTGCGCGGATCTTCAGGGAGGAGATGGACGCAGGCAGAGGTCCGGTCTCCGGCGAGATTTGCGAGGAGGCGGTCCTAGCGGTCCTCCGCAGGATGAGCAAAGAAGATTATGTAAACCTGCCGGATGCCGGTGAGGGTCTTGGAGAACGTCTGTACAGGTTCGCGGTCACGGAGCCTACGACGGCGGACGTCCTGATGCAGACGAAGACGAAACGCTATACGTTCTCAAGGCTCAGGCGCATGGTGATGTGTGCGTATCTCGGAATAACAGCCGGGGATATGGACGTGCCTCCCGCGTACATCAAGGTCCTTGCCATGAACGGCAGGGGAAGGGAGATCCTCCGGTCGGCTTCCGAACGTTGCACACTGCCTATAATAACCAAACCGGCTTCGGCGCTTTCAATGCCGGAAGCGGTGACAGATGCCTTTGTGCGGGAAGCGAAGATGACGGACCTTTACGTGCTGGCGTTCCCGGACGCGCGGCAGCGCGCAGGCGGGCAGGAGTTCAGACTCAGTCCCGCGGCACTATAGACCTTTGACAGAAAACAACACGGCAGAGGAGCGATCCTCTGCCGTGAACGTTTATATGGACTTATTTTAGCTTAGTTTTTTGAACAGCCTTGCGCTCCAGAAATCCATGCCGAGTTCTTCGATGTAGAAGTGAAGGATCGAGCGCCAGTTTTTCGTGGCTGTGCCAAGAAGGATAAATTCCGCCTCTGGCCTGACGGCGTCCTCGGCGAAGCGAAAGAGCGCTGAGCCGACACCGATGCAACGGCGCTCCGGCACGACGTAGAGCTCTTCGACCTCAAAATACGGTGTTTCAGCCGCCATTACGGAAGTCGTTTTTTCGGCTTTTTCCATGTGGCCGAAAAGATAACCGACCGTTATGCCGGCATCCTCCGCAAGAAAGATGCGCTGCCCCTCGATATCTTCCGCACTGTTCTTGCGGTATCCGTGGCAACTGTTTTCGGATTCCCAGTCTTCAGACATAGCGATGAGCACATCCATAAGTTCGGGGGTCAGATCTGATTCGAATATCTCCACAGCCGGGTCTCACCCCTCCTGATCTCCTGCGGCCAGTGCCGCTTTCTGTTCCCTGTCCAGTTTCCGCATGGGGAAGTATACCGTGTGCATCATCGTGACGTAGCATATGGTGCATCCGACGACGATGGAGATCGCTTCTGCCAGAAAAACGCCCATGGGGCCGAGCCCCCAGTGATACGGCAGTATGAGCGTCAGGGGAATAACAAGGAAAACTTTCCGCAGAAGCGAGAAGAATATGGCCGTCTTCGTTTTCCCGAGCGCGAGAGAGACGGTCTGGCCCACCATCTGCAGCGGGAACATGAAGTAGACGCAGTAATAGACCCGGAACGCGGGTATGCCGGCTTCCAGAAGCTCGGGGTCGGAGTTGAAGATGCGTATGCAGGCGCCGGGGAAGAACTCCGTGATTATCCAGAACAGGAACGCGATAGCCAGGGCCGCGAATGTCGAGAAGCGGATCGCCTCGCAGATACGGCCGTAGCACTTGGCACCGTAGTTGTAGCCTATGACCGGGTTGGCACCGTTGGAGATGCCGCTGGTGGTGGCAAATGCGATCTCGTGGAACGAGGAGGCTACCGTCATGACGCTGACGTAGAGGTCGCCGCCGACGCGGAGCAGCGTCTTGTTGCAGATGATCCCAACCAGGCCTGTGGTCGCTGCGATGATGAAGCCCGAAATGCCGAGGGACATGATCTTTCCGATGAGGCGGAGGTCCGGCTTCATCCTGAAGGCTTTGAGATGAAGTATGGCGCGGGGACTGCGGAGGAAGACAAGCACCCAGACCGCGGAACAGATCTGTGCTATGACCGTTGCCAGTGCCGCGCCGTTCACACCCATGCCAAGGACAAAGATGAAAATCGGGTCAAGAATGATATTAATGACTGCGCCCAGGATGGTGGTCATCATGCTGACGCGGCTGAAACCCTGAGAGTTTATGAAGGGATTCATGCCGACCGTGATCATCGTCGGGAGCGTGCCGGCGAGATATATGAGGAGATAGCTCCGGGCAAATCCTATCGTCTGGTCGCTGGCGCCGAACGCATAGAGGAGTTTCGTTGTAAAGCCGTAGCCGATCGCCATGAGTACGACCGCGAGGAAGAGTATAAGGGAGAAGGCGTTGCCCATGATAGTCTCGGCGCGGTCTTCGTCACCGCTGCCGCGGGCCATAGAACACAGCGGAGCTCCGCCCAGACCGCTGAAGTTGGCGAAGGCGGAGATAAGCAGTGTGACGGGCAGGCATATCCCGACGCCGGTCAGCGCAAGACGGCCGTCTGCGGGAAGGCGTCCTATGTACATGCGGTCGACCAGATTGTAAAGGATATTGACGAACTGGGCGATCGACAGAGGGATCGCCATCTTCAGTATCCATCCGGATACGCTGCCTTTTGAAAAATCGTTTTTCTTTACCGGCACGGTACTCACGTCCAAACAGAAAGATGCAGAAAAGTAATACTACTGTTGATTATAAAACTGAAACAGTCGTCAAATCAATAACCGGCATAGAGTTTCTGCCGATCGTAATTCATGTCGAATGACGGTTTCAGTATAGCACGATAACTGCGGCCTGTAACGATATAGCGGAAACTTCTGCGGGAAGCGAACTCCCCGATCAGGTCTTGACCGGGGAGCAATTGACGTTCCTATTGTTGTTCAGGTTTCTCTGAGACGCAGAGTGCAGGATCTATAGAGCTCAAATGCCTCCTCCATCCGGCCTTCTCTGATCATGGAGATGCACGGAAGGATCATATCCTCATATACCGAGTTCCATATCGTGTCCGCATCCTTACGCTTATTGATCCTGCTGACGATATCAGGAGCTATATCGTAATACTCACGTATCGCATCCTCGCCGCCGGCGCGTCCTCGCAGGTAAGTGTCTCTGTAACGGCGCAGCAAGGTGAGTTCCTCGCAGTCGTCGGGGAGACCGCGAGCATGTACGCAGGCGGACGTCAGGAAACAGGGATCATCTTCCGGCTCGTCGAACCATCCGCTTTTCTTCTTTGAATCATTGCCGACCGTACTGCCGTAGCTTTTCGGATCGAGCCCCATATCTTTAAGGAATCTGTCGCGCTTTTCGCGGTTGTTGTAATTGAGGCAGTCGGGATCTCCGCCGGCGTCCAGGATGTCCAGTTCGGCGTTCTCATAATCGAAACTCTCGAATTTGTCATTACGGCCCATTTGAGACCCCCGTTATTCGTCTCCGGTGGTGACGGGTTCGTCAGCCTTTATGACCCGTATGGACTTTTTGCGCAGGAAACGGATGGTGCACCAGATGCCCTTTGCCGGGAACTCAAGACGCAGCAGGAAGGCGACCCAGAAGAGGGGCCAGTGGAGGACGAGTCCGGCGAGAGCGCCGAGTGGGAGCGAAACGACCCAGAGAAGGGTGATGTCCGCGAACATGATGAAGCGGGTGTCCCCGGCGCCACGGAGGACGCCCTTCGAACTGACGTAGGCCAGAGTCGCGAGGGGGAACGTGACTACGAGGCTGAGGAATATCGTGTAAGCGGCATCCCTTACCGTGTCGCTTATGTTATACAGAGTAATGAACCACGGGTATACGATCAGCATGACGATCGCCGCCAGTATGCCTATGCAGAATGAAATGACGAAGAAAGCCTTGCCCTCGTTGTACGCCCGGTCGAGATCGCCTTCGCCGATCGTGTTGCCGATGACGACTCCGGCGGCTGCCGACAGGCCGATGTTGAGGACGGTCACGAACTGGTTGAGAACAGTTATGATCGAGTTTGCAGCCGTCACGACCTCGCCCATGTGACCGATTATCGCAGTGTGGGTTATAAGGCCGAAGCCGAGCATAGTGTCGCTGAACAGGAGCGGAAGGCTGTACCTGATGTATTTCTTGAACAGGTCGGCGTTGTGCAGGAACAGGTGCTTGAAGCGGAAGACGATGTTCTTGTCATATTTAAAGAAGTAGATGAAGACGATAAGGAATTCAACGGCTCTCGCGATGAGCGTACCGACGGCTGCGCCGGCAAGCTCCATGCGGGGCATGCCGAACTTACCGAAGATGAACACCCAGTTGAAGAAGATGTTGAGGAAGAACGCGCAGATGGAAGCTCTGAGCGGTATCTTCGTGTGCCGCGTGCTCCGGAGGAGATACGTAGCGGAAGTGGTCAGCGCGTAGAGCGGAAGAGAGAAGCCGTAATAACGGAAGTAACGGGAGCCCCACTCGATTATCGGCTCTTCCGTCGAGAAGAAGCGCATCGTCGTCGCCGGGAAGACGAGCGCGAACACGGCGAGGATGAGGCCGATGATGAGGGAGATCCGAAGGACGACGGAAGCTATGTACCGGAGCGAGTCGCGGTCCCCCCGGCCCCAGAACTGCGCTGCCATGACGTTCGCTCCGGTGCCGACGCCCATGAGTATGAACACGGCTAGTGTTGTCAGCTGGTTCGCCAGGGAAGACGCGGCGATCTGGGTCTCTCCGAACTGGCCGATCATCAGAGAGTCCATCATGGCCACGCCTATCGATATGAGCTGCTGAGCGGCAGCCGGGATCATCAGGGCGAGGGTTTTTTTCCAGAAAGTACGGGAGCGCAGGGTCTCGATCATAATCTTCACGGCCTTCAATATGAAATCGTCGTTATATCAATGTATATTATTAATAAATTTTACCACGCATCCCAAATCAATGCAATACGAAATCTGTTGCCGGCAAGAGGTTCGGAACGTAAAGAGCCGGCCTTTATCCGGAGAAGAATTATTAGAGGGAAATCACTTTCTTTTTGGGTGACCGTATGGTATAATTATCAATACCATAAATATCTCATTGGCCGGGGGTGCTCAAAATGGCCGACAGCAAGGAATACATCACTTATCCGGAGGAAGCTGGAAGCATCAACATTTCAGAGGAAGTCCTTATGGCGATCGCCGCAGGCGCCGCACTCGAAACTGCGGGCGTAGAGGGCCTTGCGAACTCGCCTGGAAAGGAGCTTTCTGACCTCATAGGAAAGAAGAGCCTGTCGAAGGGCGTCCGCGTCAAGGTCGCGGACGACGCTATAGGTATCGACATCTTTATCATAGTTAAGGCCGGCAACGTGGTCAGCGGCGTTGGAAAGAACGTGCAGGAAGCTGTAAAAACGTCGGTCGAGGCAACGACGGGGCTCCCCGTCAGCGCGGTGAACGTACACGTCAGCGGCGTGACCTTCAAATAACGCGCCTTTGGAAAGACTGCAGAACAGGGCGGGGAGATCTCTCCGCCCTGTTTGATAGACATCGGAGGATCAGCATATGACAAGAACAGCTGCCAGAGAGATGGCGGTCAGACTCTGTTACGGACTGTCGGAGAACCCCAGAGATCCCGAGGAGGCCCTCGATGAGTTCTTCGATAGCGAATACTATGCCACACTGTCAAAAGAGGACGAGCTCTACGAATCCGAGCCGGACGAGCATCAGACGGAGTATATCCGGCGCCTGGTGAAGGGCTCGGCCGATCACGGAGCCGAACTCGACGGATATATAGAGAAATACACGGTGGGCTGGAAATTCTCGCGTATTTCGCGGACCGCTCTTGCGGTCATCAGAATCGCCATGTACGAGGTCCTGTACATGCCGGACGAAGTCCCGCCAAGAGCGGCGATAAACGAGGCGGTCGAGCTGGCGAAAAAATATGAGGAGCCTGAAACGGTTCCCTTCGTCAACGGAGTGCTCGGAAGCTTCTTCAGGGGCGAGGTCAGTGAAAAATGAAAGATATCGCTCTCGCATTCGATACCAGCAACTATACAACGTCCTGCGCATACTTTGACGGCGCGGAGGGCGATAATTCAGGACGCCTCCTCGACGTGGAGCCGGGCAAGCTCGGGCTCCGTCAGTCGGAGGCGTTGTTTTCTCATGTTCGACGGCTGCCGGAGATATTTTCCGGACTCAGTGTGAACGGACGGATAGCCGCCGTAGGAGCCAGCACGAAACCGAGGGAGACAGAGGATTCTTATATGCCGTGTTTTCTCGCGGGAGCGTCTCAAGCGCGGGTGCTGGCGGACGCACTGGGCGTTCCGTTCTACGCTTTTTCGCATCAGCAGGGGCATATCGCCGCCGCAGCTTGGTCGGCGGGACGAATGGATCTGCTGGAAAGGCAGCACCTTGCCTGGCACCTTTCCGGAGGGACGACTGAGCTCCTGCTGGTCAGACCTATGGGAGTGGCCGTGGAATGTGAGATAATCGCGGCGACGAGCGATGTCTCGGCCGGCCAGCTGATAGACAGGACGGGCCAGATCCTCGGGCTGCAGTTCCCTGCGGGCAAGGAACTGGACGTCCTCGCCCGGAAGGCCGTCAGAAAAGAAAGATACGACCCCAAGCTGGACGATCTGAACTTTTCGCTGTCCGGCGCAGAACACAAGATGAAGCAGATGACGGCTGCAGGAGCGGAGCCGGAGGAAACAGCCTATTTTGCCCTCGCGTCCGTTATATCTGCGGTACGCAGAGTTACCGAACGCGCCATTGAGAGATATGGGGAGATGCCTGTGCTGTATTCCGGAGGAGTGGCGTCGAACTCTCTTCTCCGCGAGATGACGCCCGAGGGCATTTTCGCATCGCCGAGATTCTCAACGGACAACGCTATGGGCGTCGCAATACTGACCTGGAGAGCGGCTGCGGCCGACGGGAGGCTGAGAGATGGCTGACAGGATATACAGCGTTTCCGAAGTAAACGACTGGGTGAAGACGCTCCTCGATGCCGATGAACGTCTTGTGTCGATCTACGTGAGGGGAGAGCTCTCAAATTACAAGGTCTACCCGTCGGGACATCACTATTTCACCATGAAAGACGAGGACGGAGCGCTCAGGTGCGTCATGTTCAGGAGCAGCGCCTCCAGGCTGAAGTTCAGGCCGGAGAGCGGAATGAAGGTCATCGCCTTTGGCAGAGTGACAGTTTTTCCCCGTGACGGAGCGTATCAGCTCTATGTCAACTCTCTTACTCCGGACGGCGTCGGCGATCTTTACGCAGCCTTCGAGCAGCTCAAGGAAAAGCTGCTGAAGGAGGGGCTGTTCGACAGAGAGACGAAGAAACCGATCCCGCGCTTCCCGGAGAGGATCGCGGTCGTTACCTCCTCCGCCGGAGCTGCCGTAAGGGATATAATCCGTGTTCTGGGGAAAAGGTACCCCCTGGCAAAGGTACTTATCCTGCCGGTAAGGGTCCAGGGCGCGGAAGCGCCGCCGGAGATAGCAGCGGCGATCGATTACGCCAACAGGTATAACGTGGCCGACGTTATAATAACCGGCCGCGGAGGCGGTTCGATCGAGGATCTGTGGGCGTTCAACGACGAGACCGTGGCGCGCGCTATCTACCGTTCGGAGATCCCGGTAATATCTGCTGTCGGGCACGAGCCCGACGTTACCATATCCGACTTCGTTGCGGATATAAGGGCGGCGACGCCGTCGAACGCGGCGGAGATCGCGGTGCCGGACGTTTCTGAACTTCGTGAGTCGCTGGCCGCATACGGGATCCGAAGCGGTCAGGCGGTACGCCGCGAGCTTACCGTGCTCCGCAGGAAACTGGACGAGTTGTCCGCCAAGCGGGTACTGAAGGATCCGAAGAATTATATAGAGGACAGGCGCGTCCTGCTCGATTACGCCCAGAGCCGACTTATAGCGGCTGCCGAGAGGAAGACCGGTTCGGCGCGCAGGCAGTACGTGGCGCTGGCTTCGTCCCTTGATGCGATGAGCCCGCTCAAAGTGCTGGGACGGGGATACTCGATAGCCCGTTCGGAAGAGACGGGCGCAGTGGTCAGGACGGCCGACGACGTGTCAGAGGGCGACAGGATAACGGTCAGGCTGCTCAGCGACGAACTGCGCTGCCGGGTAGAGGAACGTGTGAAAAAAGCGGAAAGGGGCTTTGATCATGACGAAGAAAAGCGAACTGAGCTTTGAACAGGCTATATCCAGGATAGACGAGATAGTAAAGAC